>JADFXS010000188.1:0-2914 GCA_015233515.1 Deltaproteobacteria bacterium
GTGCCGTTAATGTCGAAAATGATGCCTTTGAATTTCATTATTTAGCCCTCAGTAGCTGTTTGGTTTCTTGAATCAGCCGCCAGCGGTAGTCTCCGTCGACCCAGGAATTACGAGCGATACGCAAAAGATTAAGGCCCATGTAAAAGGGCAGCCTCCGGGTTATGGACCGGAAGGCGGATTCCCGGTCCGGGAAATGCCCGGCATACTCCCACAAAAAGTGACCGATAAAGGGTTCCGCGGCCCAGACATTTCCGGTGGCCCTGAAGAAAAAATGTTTCAGTTCGCCACAGACTCGGCCGATATCGAAAACTCTATCACCCCATTTCATACGTTCCAGGTCAATGGCCATCACGACCCGGCCCCGGCCGAATAGAAAGTTCGATGGAGTGGCGTCCCCATGGACAACGACCTTACGATCTTCCCACATACGGTTTCTTGATCTCCAGATCGAACCAAGCCCCCATAATTCGCCGGCGTGTTCCGGATTCAACCCCCGTTTTTCCACCAAGGAATGAATGAGTCTTCCTAAATAATCCATTTCTTCGTGAAAATTAACGGTCCAGTCACCGGCCGTGCGGTTGTGCAAAGTGGCCAGAAACTCGGCCAGGGCGGAAAGCTTCCGGTAAAGGCGTTGACGCTGGTTGTTATAAATGGCGTCAGTGATTACCCGGGAGAGCGACCCTCCGCCCAGATGTTCCACCAGGAGGAGATTGTCCAGATCATGGTTGAAACCTAACGGTCGGACCACATAGTTAGGGGCGGTAGTGAAACCCAGGCTTCGCAGAAAAATCAAGTTGCGGAATTCCGTTTCCGCCTTGATTCTCGCCATGTTCGGGTCCCGGCCTGGTCGAGGCTTGGAAAACTTACCGACGATGCGAAAACGTCCTTGATCTTCCTCGTAAAGATAAACATCGCTAGAATTGACACATTGAAAAACTCGATAACCGGTTTGAAGCGCATGGAAACCAAGTTGGGGGGCAATATGGTAACGTAAATACCAAAAAAGGGGGTCTTCGTCGGATAAATGTCCGAGATATCTACTGTTCATAAGTTGTTTTTGCTCCAAGGAGCAGGCTTTTTCAGTCGTTACTCTTCAAATTATTTGTTTTCATTTCAACCGACCTGGAACGATCCATGGCAATAACTGCCGGTTGGAGCTTAATATTATATTACAATTTGATTAATTTTTAAACAGCGGTAATATACAGGGCTAGTATTTGTATTCTGAGGATTTAAAAATCAAGCCCGACAAAAAGCCGGGCCTAAAAAACAGTTTTGCACTCACTTTTCAAATATCTTGATCCATCGCCAATAATTTCGACGAATCCAAAAGCAGTATGTTTTGACGGCTATTTTCCATCTGAGCCGCGCCGATGATGAAATTTTCACCCAGGCTCATGACCGCGACCGGCAAGGGCTGAATGCGGTTGGAATTGATTTTGCTGACGGAAAGGATTTCATCGACCGCCAACCCGACTATACGGTTTTGTTCTTCTAAAATGATGGCGATTTGGAAAGTCCGTTGTCGGATCACGTCCCGTATGTTGCTGAACAGTCCCCTAAGGAAGGTTAGATCCCCTGTTCTGGTCTTTTCGATCAAATCCCTGGCTTGGTCGGGTTGCCCTCGGTCGCACAAATTTAAGGCCTGATTCGCCAGGGCATGGATGCGTTGGTGGGGCAGATCGAATTTCTTCAGTTCACCGGCAATGACCAAGTCGGTGGTCGTAAAAGTATCGTACCATTTCCCGAAAGCGCATTTGTGCGGATCTCGGGCCATTTTGAATTCAATGCTTTCGTTGACCGATTTTTCAAGAGCTTGAATCCAGTTCACATGATCTTGTTCTCTGGCGGTAAACAGGTCGATTAAAATCTGGTTGTCCTGCTCCAGGGAAGGCAATCCCAAGCGCAACCGGAGGTCGAGGATGGGCAGGACCTTGTCTCTGAGCTTCATGGTTCCCATGACATGGGCCGGAGTCTGAGGTAACTGGTTAACGTGGCCGAGCTTGGTCATTTCCCTGATTCTGCCTAAGGATAATCCAAACTGATTTCCGGCCAGGTTGAAGATGACCCATTGATTTTCTAAGACAGCCATATGAATGCTCCCCATGAATAATCAGAGGCGGTTATTATGAAACTGCGCTAAGTCACTTTTGTATTCCTCCATAATATCACTCCAGCCATTGAATAACCACTTTTTCCAGCGCGTCGATGTCATTCAAAACGCAATCCAATAGCTCAGCGGCCTCGGATTCAAGGCTTTTCCGTTTGTCTACATCCCGAACCATTTTCAGGTTGGTCCGGACATTATAAAAAGCGCTCATGGCCGCGGATCGGATGAACTGCGTCGCGACTCCGGCGTCCGCGAAGCAGACCGGGTTCCCGAGGTTCACCGCCAGGCGTACCAGGTCGGTTAGCTTTGCCATGGACCTCAGAATCTCCAATGGAACCTTGGCCGTTTCAACCAGGGCCTTCTGGACGGTATTTTGCCTGGCCAGACGTTCCTCATCATTACTCTTGGGCAGGCGGGTCGCAGCCAAAAAACCTAGATAGGCCTCGGAATCCTGGTCCATGAGCATCTCCAGGCGAGTTTTTTGTTCTTCGGCCGCGCGTAGCATTTTTTCCATGTCGGGCCAGGCATCCCTGAATTTTTCCCTGCCGATGGTCAGCCGGGCGACCATGGCGCTCAAGGCCGCGGCTAAAGTCCCAACCAAAGCCGCGGCGCTGCCCCCACCCGGGGATGGCGTGCCGTCCGCCAATGCATCGATGAATTCTTCAACCGTTAAATCCTTGAACGACAAGGTCGCCTCCTGATTATTGAAGCACCCCGTAGCAAACTTCGGGGTGCTGGTCGACATGTTCAATTGATCTTTCACCGGGCAATCATGCTAATTTTTCCAGACATTCTCTCCGTTTT
>JADFXS010000188.1:2940-5683 GCA_015233515.1 Deltaproteobacteria bacterium
ACTCCGGCATGATAAGCCATGATGGTCGGCGATTCACCATCCAGCAGCAGAAAATCAGCGGCTTTTCCCGGTTCCAGGCTGCCGACCCGATCGGCGAGATTCAAGGCATAAGCCGCGTTTAAGGTGGCGGCGGTCAAGGCCTCCTCTATGCTCAGGTTCATCTGCATGACCGCCAGGCCAAAGACAAAGGGCATGGATTCGGAATATGACGATCCGGGGTTGCAATCCGTAGCCAGGGCCACCGGCGTCCCGGACTCAATCATTATTCTGGCCGGAGCATAGGGTTTACGAAGGCTATAGGCGGTAGCCGGCAGTAACACGGCCACCACTCCGGCGCTAGCCATGGCTTGCAAGCCCACCGGATTGGCGGCCAGCAGGTGATCGGCCGAAGCGGCGTTCAATTCCGCGGCCAAGGCGGCTCCACCCAGGTCGTGGACTTCGTCGGCGTGCATTTTCAGTTTCATGCCGGCGCCGTGGGCGGCCATGAGGATCCGGCGGGTCTGATCCACGGAGAAAACGCCTTGTTCGCAAAAAACATCGCAAAATTTGGCCAGTCCCGACCTGGCTACCTCAGGCATCATTTCATTTACTAACAAGTCCACGTATTGATCCGGAGCCGACTTGAATTCCATCGGGACGGCGTGGGCTCCCATGAACGTAGGGACTACGGTCAGGGGCGTTTCGCGATCCAAACGGTTGATGACTCGCAGCATTTTTAGTTCCGCTTCGGTGGAAAGGCCGTACCCGCTCTTGATCTCCAGTGTGGTGGTTCCGAATCTCAAGGCGGACATGACCTGAGTCTTTGTGAGGTTGAAAAGATCGTCTTCCTTGGCCTCGCGGACCGCGGTGACCGAGGATAATATACCGCCGCCGCGCTGAAGGATTTCCAGGTATTCCATCCCATTCAGACGCATCAGGAATTCGGCTTCCCTCCGCCGGGCGAAGCACATATGGGTGTGAGGATCAACAAAACCAGGGATCAGACAGGCGCGGTGGCAATCCAATTCCAGGTCGATCTGTTTATGATCCAAATGGGCCAGGCCGGTTTGTTCCTCGCCGACGGCCTGGATAAGTCCATCCCGGACCAGGAGAGCTCCGACATCGTAGAATCGAATTCGACTCTGGTTCGCCCCGCATGAAGGGCGCTTATTGTCTTCCGGAGTATAAATACGCGCGTTACGAAAAAGTTTGGTGATCATTTTTTCCTCATAGTGATTTTTTTAGAAGAAAAAGAAGCAAAAAAAGAGAACATTCGCATACTAAGTATCCAACATATTCATCTTGACGTTAAGCCAAGCGGAACACCCACACAAAACAGCGCTGCCCAAAATGGGGTAGTGATAACTATGGGTTTGATCAAAAAACAAACCGGCGATCGGGGGGCCGACTACGGCCGCGATTCCTACGCCGGTATAGAGAAATCCTATAATAGCTCCGCTATGTCGAGCGCCGAAACGATCCGTGGCCACGGTCGGATATAGCGCGACGCAACTTCCGTACATCGCTCCAAAAATCAATGAAAAGACCACTAAGCCGGGGATATCTCCGGCGACCAGCCAAAATAAAAGCGAGGCCGCCATGCCTATCGTGAAAAGAGTCAAGGCGTGGTGACGTCCGATTCGATCGGCCAGGCGCGACAATCCAAATCTACCCAGGATATTCCCTACGCCGATAAGTCCGACCAACATGGCCCCGGTGGTTTCCGGCAGACCTATATCCCGAACATAGGGAACCATATGGACAAATGGGACAAATAAACCCACCGAAGCCAGGAGGATGACGGCATATAGCAACCAAAAGGATTTCAGTCTTATTGCTTGTTTTAACGTGACCGAGGTGAGGCTTCGGTCTGAATCGATCCGCGTCGTCCGGGAAGGAATTCCGTCGGGAAAACAACCCCGTTTTCGCGGGTCGCTTTCTATGAAGTACGCCGATGGCAAACCGATGATTACCACGCCTAAAGCCAAAAGTCTCAGAACTTCGCGCCATGAATAATGTGAGAGCAGGCAGCTGGTCAGGATCGGCGCCAGCAGGGTTCCCAATCCTGTTCCCGTAACCGCCAGACCCGTGGCGCGCCCGCGTAAATTTACAAACCAGGCCTGCACGGAACGCACGGCCGGAGTATATATCAAACCCACACCTATGCCAATTCCAAGTCCATAAATGAAAATGATCGAACCGAGTGAGTTACCGAAGCTGCTTCCGGCCAGCCCTAAGCCAAGACTGATTACTCCCGCGGCGACCAACCCGCGGGGAGGAATTTTATCCGAGAGGTAACCGGCCCAGGCTCCTATGGTGTAATAGAGGAAGGCGGCGGCGGAAAAGATCGAGGCTATCCATGCCCGATTGGCCGAGAATTCACTCTGCAGATGACTGAATAGGGTGGTAAAGGAGTAGGCAATCCCGAAAGCAATGGCCAGCAGCAGATGAGCCGCCCAAACCACGAGCCAGCCATGGAAAAATTTCGCCATCTCGTTTTCCCTTTCCCGGACCAATGCCTGACAGTGCTGACAAAGATATTGGCCGCGACCTGGTTTCGCGCCTTAAAGGGCGCGATGGATGGAAGTGTGGCTCAGTTTCTAAAAAACATCCTCGCCGGTTTTGTTTTTTTTCCTAATTGGCGGCACTTTCCATGGCTCAGTTATCCAGACATTGCTATGGTTGTATATACAATATGATTTGAATATCAAGCATAATCACTTCAAGTCAACTTAAAAATTCGGCGTTTGCTATGTTGTTATAA
>JADFXS010000189.1:0-5252 GCA_015233515.1 Deltaproteobacteria bacterium
ACAAGCGATCATACCTGCGATTTTTGCCGCGGCATAGGCTTCGCTGGTCTCTTCAATCGCTCCGGTCATCCATTGATCTTCACGCATCGGTTGCTCGCAGAGACGCGGATAAGTGCAGGAGGAACCCAAAAAGATAACGTGCTCCGCCTGGTTGGCGTTGGCCGCCTCGAAAATGTTATCCTGGATGGATAGATTGATATGCATAAAGTCGGCCCGCCTGGTTTTGTTGGCAATGATTCCTCCGACTTTGCCGGCCGCTATAAACACATATTCCGGTTTTTCAGAGCAAAAAAAGGAGTCCACCGCTTCCCGATTGGTAAGATCAAGAGTTCGATGCGGCGGCGCGATAATGTTTCGAAATCCCTGATTAGAAAGACGCTTCAAGAGCGCCGAGCCTAGAAGGCCGGTGCCGCCGGCCACAAAAATGCAAGAATCGTGATTCAATTCAGCCCCTAACCTGATCGTATTTCGGATGTTCATTCCGATTGATGGCCATTGAGACAATCACGAATAATTGTGTCACGCCAACCTCAAATGATCGATCATAGCGCTTACCGCGGTTACGTCCATGGCATTAATGGCATGAAGCTGATCTCTGGTCCCCAAGTCAAAGACGTAGCGGTCGTTGACGCCCACAGGGTGAAGCCTGCAGTCAAGTTGATGATGGCGAATAACCGTACTTATCAAGCTATCAAGACCGCCATTATTGATGAAGGCCTCTTCCATGCTGATTATATGGTGATAGTCGGAAAGTTCGGCGGCAAGAGCGGTCCCATCGTATGGCTTGAGAGAAAAAAGATCAATCACTGCAATACCCGGGTGATTCGCCGCCACCTTGAGGGCTATATGGGTCATGTAGCCGGTGGATACCAAACAGATATCTCTGCCGGAAGCCAATTTGGCAAAACCTTTCGATAAATCAATGGCGGCTGGATCAGTATATATGGTGGGAAGGACCTTGCCGTCGAAACGGATATATTTCGGACCGTCCGTGGTCCGGGTATGATCCACCAACTGTCTGGCAACGACCCAATCCGAAGGACAATATACGGCAATATTAGGTAACAGCCGCATGACCGCCAAGTCTTCAAGGCAGTGGTGGGTAGGGCCGGATACCTGATAACTGACGCCGCCGCCGAGGCCGATCATCGTGACATTGACTGGACGGATTTGTGATGAAATCGCTAAACTTACTCTGACCTGCTCGTAGGCCCGCATGGTGATGAAGGGGGCAATGGCGTAAGTGTAGACGGTAAAGCCTTCCAACGCCAAGCCGGAAGCTACGTTGATCAGATTCTGTTCCGCAATACCGACATTGATGAAACGATCGGGATAGTCGGCCCTAACCTTATCCAACGCTGGTGCACCCAGGTCCGCGGTCAGGAAGAAAAGCTTTTCGTCTTGTGACATCCGTTCATGGAGGGTGCCTATAAAAGCGTCCCGCATGGTCATGGCTCCAAGGTGCGTCATCGGATGCCTCCGATGGCCCGGGCTATCTCCTGTGAAGTTAGCGTGCGGATGTGACAAAGTGTATCCTGTTCCAGTTCGGGAACACCTTTGCCCTTGACCGTGTCGGCAATCAGGACGGCAGGACGCTCAGTGGCGCCCCGCTGCTTTAACTTGGTCAGGCTGTCATGGAGGGCGGCAAGGTCATGTCCATCAACCCGCAGGGCCTCCCAGCCAAAGTCTTTAAGCAGTCGCTCGAATGGTTCAAGCTTAATGATATTTTCACAACGGTCCAGCATGCAGAGCTTATTGTTGTCGATAATGACGGTCAGGTTATCAAGGCGGTGGTGGGCGGCAAATAGGATACCCTCCCACATGGAACCTTCGCAAAACTCGCCATCACCTGCCACGACAAAGACATGACAGGATGAATGTTTTCGTTTGAGCCCAAGCGCCATTCCACAGGCGACGCCTATACCATGCCCTAGAGACCCGTTTATGGTTTCATAACCGGGAATAATGGTATCGGGGATCCCGCCAAGAAAAGAGCCGGCCTGGCAGATCCGATCCAGTTCCGCCTTGTCAAAATAACCACAGTCCGCCAGGATCGGGAATAAACATATGGAACCGTGCCCTTTGCTGACAATCAGGCGATCACGCTCTTCCCAACGAGGATTACTTCCGTCATAAACAAGCAGACCGCCATAATAGAGCGTGGTAAAGATTTCCACCGCTGACAATGACGAGGCGACACGGGTTTCCGGCGCTAGATTATGCAACCTTAAGGTTTCCAGCCAAACCCAGCGTGCTTTTTCACGTAGTTCCGTCAAGGTTAGGTTCATGAAAGACACCATGGCGAAGTACCTATATCAAGGTTGATCAGACATTGCTGTATGGACTATTGTTAATGATCTGGAACCCCATTATCAATTCCTTGATACCCATGTCTAATGAATAGTCAGGCTGGTATCCTGTTTTTTCGATCTTTTCATTGGAAACAATGTAATCCCGTTTGTCGGGGTCTTCACCTATCGGCGCTTCCATTATAACAAAATTAGGCAGATGTCCTTTAATTTTGTCGCAGAGTTCAAGTTTGGAAATATTGGCATTCGAAAGACCGACATTGTAAGGCCCACCCTTCATGGAATCAAAGTTGTCGATGGAATGTATGAAGGCCTTGACCACGTCCCGTACATGTATATAGTTGCGTTTAAAGTGTCCTTCGAAGATTACGATAAACCGGTCACGCCACGCGCGATAAGTAAAATCGTTTACCAGCAGGTCTAACCGCATCCTCGGGCTCAAGCCGAATACGGTGGCTAATCTCAGGCTGATGGAATTTCCATGGTCGAGAACAATTTTTTCAGCCTCAACTTTGGTTATGCCGTATAACGATATGGGGTGCAAGGGTGTCTCTTCAGTGCAGAATATTCCTTTTTCGCCGATACCATAACCGCTGTTGGTGGTGGGGATGATTATTCTCTGGCTTTTTGACGCAATTTTGGTGATCGAGGCGATGGCATCGCGGTTTGTTGAAGTGGTCCCGATCTGATCGCGGTTGCATATCGGCGCACCCACCAATGCGGCCAATGGAATAACAATATCGGTAGATTTAAGGAGTTTTATCAGAATATTCTCATCGCGAGCGTCTCCCCTTACGACGGAAAACTTGGGAGAGACGCAACATTCAAGCAGCGGGCTCTGTCTAAATAAAAAATTGTCAAGTACGGTCACTTGATGGCCACGATTTAGGAGTGAAGGCACCAGGACTGAGCCGATATATCCCGCGCCGCCGGTTACGAGAATGTTGTATGTATTCATGAAACCTCTCTTAAGATAGTTGGGACAAATAGTTTATAGCCATTAAAGGTCCCACGTGACCATGACGCTTTACAGCGATTTCAAAGTGTCATGGAGATAATCGATCTCTTTGCGGATATCATAAGGGTGATTACCGACAAAAAAACCATTATAATGAGCCGTGTCGGCGTTTTTTGAACAAGTCACCGTGTAGTCAAAATACTTTGAAACGTCATGACGTAAAATATTTCCGCCGGTTATAATCCTGTATTCGATTTCGGCTTTTTTCAACTTTTCGAGAACCATTCTGCGCTCTATACCGGTTTCTGGATTTACGATCATGGTAAAACAAAACCAGGAGCTTTCGCCGTTTTCTCGCTGGATAATAAAACGTTTGTCTTGTTCAAAGAGCGCTTTGAAGTGTCGAGCATTTTCCCTTCGGATACGTAAAAAATTCGGGAGTTTTACTATCTGCTGTTTACCTACCGCGCCATGGAGCTCTGAGGGGCGGAGATTGTATCCCGGTAGAATAAAATGATAAGCTTCAAAAAAATCATCATCGCTTCGGTTGAAGATAGGGCTGTCGGGCTCCTGATCACGCGTCCATCCATGATTTCTCATGGCCCTGAGGAGGTTATAGAGTTCCTTGTCAGTTGTGAGGACAAGGCCTCCCTCCATCGTGGATATGTGGTGCGAAAAGAAAGTGCTGAACGTATTTACCAAACCGAACGTGCCGGTGTAGCGTTTTCCGATTCGCGCTCCCATTGATTCACAGTTGTCTTCAAAGAGGATCAAATTATTTTCATCACATATCTTTTTGATTATGTCCAAGTGACAGGGATTACCGAGAATACTGACGGCGACTACCATTCTGGTCCTGGGAGTTATGGCCTTCTTCAATTCATTGATATCCATATTGAGCGTTTCTATGTCAATGTCGACAAAACGAAGCTTGAGACCATATTGGTGGAGAGGATAGTAGGTTGTTGCCCAGGAAATGCATGGGACAATGACTTCGTCACCAGGCCTCAAGGGATTTTCCGCCCGGTGAAATAGCGAGGCAACGGCGATAAGGTTGGCTGATGAGCCTGAATTGACCATCACGGCATAGGGCATTCCGAAAAAGGCGGCAAACATTTCCTCAAATTCACTAACATGGCGTCCCATGGTGAACATGTTGCTCCCCATGACGTCAATCATGGCCTGTTTTTCTTCATTTCCCCAAGTGGAACTGGCAAGATTGTAGGGCATAAAAATTAACTCCTAAAGTTCCTCAGATGGTCTGGACGATAGACTATAATGTCCGACCCGGAAAAATCAAACTGAAACGGAATATGAAGATAGTTTGAAAGAGCATTTTCCAAACCAGCCTGATTTTCCGGTTCGGCATAAAAAACCATAAAGCCTCCGCCTCCGGCGCCCAGGAGTTTGCCGCCGATCGCCCCGTTTTTAAGGGCGATTTCATACATTACGTCTATATCGCTGTTGGTAATGCTTTTTGAAAGACTTTTCTTTATTTGCCAAGTTTCGTTCAGCAATCTACCAAAATCAGAAAAGTCTTCACAGCTTGATGTCAGAATCCGCTCGGCATCATCGACGAGGAGTCTCATTTCCCTTAATTCGTGAGTTCGTTTCGGAATATTTTGAATTTGCTCTTTTGCTATTTCAGAGGCGTAATGGGTCATGCCGGTGAAAAAAAGCATGAAGGAATTTTCAAAAATTCTGAGACGCCTTTCATCGATAATAATCGGTTGGACTAGAATCTCGCCGCTTTGGAGAAATTCGATGGTGTTCAAGCCGCCTTGAGCGGCCCAGACTTGATCCTGAGAGCCGACATTTTCCTTGATCAGTTTCTGCTCGATTATAATCGCCTTTTCATAGAGCTCTTTTTTGGAAATAATCTTGCCATCGAGAGCATATAGAGCTTTCAATAAGCCAACAGTAAATGCTGAGCTTGAACCCATACCGGATCGAGCCGGGATATCGCCATCATGGTGGATTTCTAA
>JADFXS010000189.1:5270-5665 GCA_015233515.1 Deltaproteobacteria bacterium
CATGGTCTCGCGGACCGAAGGATGAATTATTTGGTCAATAGTCATGACATTTTCAATCTGTGAGTAGACGATCCGGTGTTTGTGCGCGAAAAAGGGTGGAAGCCGGCGGCAGGTTATGTAGCAGTACTTATCAATGGCCACGCCTAATACCTTGCCGCTGTGTTCAAGATACCATGCGGGATAATCGGTCCCACCTCCAAAAAAAGAAATTCGATGCGGGGTACGAGTGATGATCATGTCATTATATCTTTCGAGAGCCGAGATAAGGCAGTTCATGGCATGCTAGTTCATAGTCATCCGAAATGCCAATATCAATGAAATAGGTGTCACTGATGTAGGCAACAAATTTACATGCTTGAGTTTGTTTCTGAATAAAGTCCTTTTCAAAGGAAAAA
>JADFXS010000190.1:0-1767 GCA_015233515.1 Deltaproteobacteria bacterium
CCAGCCGGAGTTGTTATCTTGGGATTTAGGATCGATAAGATCAGGGTGATATTTCATGGTTTCCCGACAATCGATTGCCGGTGAGACCAAAATTTTGTAATCCAGGCCATTGGACCTGTAAAGAATATTCGTCTGGTGAAGGTAAGTGCCTAACCCGGATGAATTAAGAGTAATATTGACCCAGTTACCACCGGTATCCGGAAATCTTCCTTCAATATTCCGGCGTTTTATAATTTCGTCTTTGAATTGTGTCAAGCTATTAATGTTTATATTATTTATCCGAGAATCCTCATTACAGTTAAAAGGAACAAAATATGAAGTGGCCCGCGCCAGCTTTGCATACAGCTCCGGATTATTTTTCGCGAGCAAATCCTTATCGGAATATCCGGTTATACTGAGGCCGATATTCAATATACTGCTATAAATTACTGTTATTAAAACTAAAGTCTTAACAAAAATTCCGGTTGCCCGTCTTCGCTCCGGTTTGGAATCAAATATTAAAATATATATCGAGGCGATAAATAATAACCCGGGAAGGAAGTCGGTCAAATATCTCATTGTTGCCGGTATCAATAATAAAATACAAAAATTGGTCATGGCGAAAATTGTTACTATCGAAATTATATGTTTAAGTTCGGCCTGGCATTTTTTATCGAATAGCAACAATATTCCACCAAATGAAAGGATTACGGCCGGAGAATTCAGAATACCGATTGTATCTTCCGGGCCATAAAAATATGATGCTGGTTTCCCGATATTGAAAAATGTCCAGAGTCTGTCTATATGAAAATAAGGGAATTCGCAATCCGGACCTAAAAATGAAAACAGGTAAAGATTGATGTTATAAAAAATATTGCCTAATGAAAAACCCTGATTGGCCGGCCCATGGGCCGATAATTGCATTTTAATTCCCAGTTCAAAAGGATTTTGAAACCTTAAAAAGTTATATAATAAAAGAGCGCCGCCCATTAAAACAAGAGGACAGAGAATAATCGCGGCCTTTCTTAATAAAGTTATGGAAATCAAGCTGATCTTATTGTTTTTCTTTGGGAGGTCGAAAAGCAATGGCAACAAAAAAATCAACGCGCCGGGAAGATAGCTTAATCTCGTTCCTATGGCCGCGGAATAAAGAAGGCCGGCCCCTAACAGCCATTTAGAAGTTTTCTTGTCCGCGGTATAATATGAGATCAGACAATAAATGCTCCAGGCCGACAGCGCATAAGCCGCCGAGATAGACTGTTCATATATAGCCGATCTTCTTAAAAGAAAAGCAGAACCGCTACATATACCCAAAATTATCATGGAAGATAAAAAAAGATATGGACTCGATTTCGAAGCATATTTATTTCTAATCTTCAGTAAACCCAAGACATAAGCAATATATCCGACAGAAAAAAAAATGGCGACCGAGGCATCTTGCGGAAGATGATGTCCGGTTATTGCTTTAAAAGGAAGAAAAAACAGGAGCGCGGGAACAGGTCCGAAATATAAAAAATATTTGTTATTATATAATATACAGTCGTGTTTTCTATATGGCCTGTTTTGCACCGGGTCATAGGGGTTGGTTAGGGATAGCAATTCTCTTGATGGCAATTCAAGCAAATGTACTTGGCCGTTAAGAAAAGCTTCAGCCAATTCCTTATATGACATTTCGTTTGGAGTGGCCGTCCAAAAATAAAAAGTGATGGTAAAACCAACGATACCATAACCGATTATTCTAATTAGACTTTGCACAAAAAGGGCCACTCCCGGTATATTTCAAGGAAT
>JADFXS010000190.1:1777-5653 GCA_015233515.1 Deltaproteobacteria bacterium
GGCAAGGAAATTATCGCGCTGCCGGTCCGGGCATGCCTTTGGCCAGCGCCCGAGCGGCTTCCTGGTTAAACCGTCGAGTCAGAATACGATAGTGATAACCGCCCAGGATGGTGGCTATGGCCAGCGGAAAATGTTGCGGAAAACGCGTCAGAACCGAAAAAACAAAGCGCCAGAAAAAACGCCGTTCCGGGTCACGAACGCCCAGTCCCCAGACTATTTTGAAAAAGGCCACTAATTCCTTCCTCTTGGGCAGACTGAAAGGAAAAAACGGGTTGGCCCGATAATGCTGCAAAAAGTTCAGGACCCGCCGGAAATATGGTTCGGATTCGTACAGCCGGAGAAGCAGTTTTTGATACCCGGTTAACAATTTATCCCAGCCCATGGCCGGAACAATGTTCATTCCCGACAGATTGGCGATGGAATCACCTTCCGATTGACCGGTGATTCGGCCTTCGCTTTCCATCCGCTTATACAATCTTGTTTCGGGCGGAGCGGCCAGAACTCCGACCATGGCCGTGGGAATGGCCGCCTCTTCCATGAAACCGACCAAGTCATCAAAGACTGTGGGAGGGTCGGCGTCAAACCCGACAATGAACCCGCCCATGACGTCTATGCTATGATTCTGGATGGTCTTTACGGCCTTGACCAAATCCCGACCGATGTTCTGTTTTTTATTGCATTCCGCCAAGGATGCCGCGGAGGTGGTTTCGATCCCCAGAAAAAGTTGGATAAATCCGGCTTCTTGCAGCATGGTCAGGAGGTCGTCGTGATCGACGATTTCCAAACTGACCTGGCTCAGGAAAAAAAACGGGTATTTGTGTTCCTTCTGCCAGACCACTAGAGCGGCGAGAAGCTTTCTGACCGAGGATTTCTGTCCGGTGAAGTTATCATCGACAAACATGACCGGACCGCGCCAGCCCCGGTCGTATAAATTGTTCAGTTCGGTCAAGACTTGAAATACGGTCTTGGTTCGAGGCCGTCGGCCGTTCAGAATCACAACATGGCAAAAGTCACAATCGTAGGGGCAACCGCGAGTCACCTGGACCGCCATGGTCAGATATTTGGAAAAATCTATCAGATCCCATTGAGGCGTCGGGGATTTGGTCAGATCGGGAAACGCATCCGCCTGGTACACAGCGCGGGCTTGTCCGGCCGCCAGATCGGCCACAAAGACCGGCAGGGTCTCTTCCGCTTCCCCCAGAAATAAATGATCCACCGGCGGAAATTTCTCCCCATCGATCATGCACATGACTCCGCCGAGGCAAACTTTGACCTTGGCCTTTATGCACCGCTCGATCACCTCGATGGCGGATTTCGATTGGATCGACATCCCGCCTATAAAGACCATATCCGCCCAGGAAAGATGCTGATCGGTCAGGGGTTCGATGTTCAAGTCCACCAGTTTTTTTGGCCAGTCGGCCGGCATCAAGGCGGCCACGGTCAGAAGATTAAGGGGGGGGATGGTGGCCTTGGCCGGCAAAAACTGCATGGCGTGTTTGAGACTCCAGAAGGTCTCCGGAAACTCGGGATAAACCAATAACGCTTTCATGGCACCTAGTCCGATTCTGCCCGCGCACGGGCATAGAGTTAGTGTGGATTAAAGCACTATCCCGAGGTTCGCACAAGAACTTCTCGACACCCTGATTCACCGCGTGCAGGCCTCAATGCCAGCAAGTGGTGAATTAGAGATGGAGTTATCTCTTTTTTTTCCGTCTTTTTTTATATATCATGACCGGACGGACGTGGTAATACTTCCGGTGACAGTTTCCATAAAAAGACAAGGAGGCCGATGTGTTACCGATTATTGAAATTAAAGCGCGGGAAATATTGGATTCTCGGGGCAATCCCACGGTGGAAGTAGATGTTTGGCTGGATGACGGATTCTTTGGCCAAGCGGCGGTGCCCTCGGGGGCTTCGACCGGAATCCACGAAGCCTTGGAACTTAGAGACAAGGATGAAAAACGTTATGGCGGCAAAGGTGTCCTGACCGCGGTCAAAAACGTCGAGGACATTATCGCTCCGGCTCTGTTGGGACTGGACGGACTGAACCAGGTCTACATCGATCGGACCTTGATTGAACTGGATGGAACAAAAAACAAAAAGAAACTAGGGGCTAACGCCATCCTGGGCGTATCCATGGCCGTGGCCCGGGCCGCGGCTGAGGCCTCGGAACTCCCTCTCTATCGATATCTGGGTGGAGTATCGGCCTGTCAGTTGCCCAGACCCATGATGAATATTCTGAACGGCGGCAGTCACGCCGGCAACAATGTCGACCTGCAGGAATTCATGATCATGCCCTTGGCCGGGGATACGTTTGCCGAAGCCTTGAGAGTTGGGGCCGAAGTATTTCATTCTCTGAAAAAGGTGCTGGCCGACAGCAAACTATCCACCGCGGTAGGCGACGAAGGCGGTTTTGCGCCGGACCTGAAATCCAATGAAGAAGCCATTGAAGTCATTTTGAAGGCCATTAAAAAAGCCGGGTACAAAGCCGGGCAGGACGTGGTCTTGTGCCTCGATCCGGCCGCCTCGGAATTTCACGATGACAAAAAAGACAAATATGTTTTCCACAAATCCGACGGTTCGGAACGCTCATCGGAAGAGATGGTGGAATTTTACGCCAAATGGGTGGAAAAATACCCCATAGTCTCCATAGAAGACGGCCTGGCGGAAGACGACTGGGCCGGCTGGCAAGCCTTGACCAAGGCCATCGGCGGCAAAATCCAATTGGTTGGAGACGACTTGTACGTAACCAATACGGAAAGATTGGCCCGCGGGATCAAGGAAAAAGCTTCCAATTCCATCCTGATAAAACTCAACCAGATCGGCACGGTCACCGAAACCATGGAAGCCATTGAAATGGCTCACAAGGCCGGCTTCACCGCCGTGGTTTCCCACCGGAGCGGCGAAACGGAAGATACTTTTATCGCCGACCTGGTCGTGGGAGCGCGAACCGGCCAAATCAAAACCGGGTCCTTGTCGCGATCGGAACGTATTGCCAAATATAACCGTCTGTTACGTATCGAAGAGGAACTTGGTTCGGCGGCGGTGCTCAAAAGACCGTTCTAACCTTAATTATAAGCGGGCCTGCGGCTGAATCCCTGGAAAGCCCGGGGATTTGGCCGGCCACTAGTCCCTGATTCACCACTTGCGGGCATTGAGGCGCGTAACTCCCGGCGGCAACGCTATTTGACGGCGCTTGCGAACCGGGCATTAGTCCGATTCCAGGTTACCTGTTTATTATTGACTTCCGCCGGCTTGGCCCTCCACTATCAAGAGACGGCTTTAACCAGGATTTTTGCGGTCGGGTTCGTGGCGAGGGGCTGAAAAGCTGGAAACGAGTGTTGCCGCCGGCAGTTCGACGCCGTGGCGGAAGGCGATTGTAAAATCCGGGTCAAATTGAAGCCCCCCAAAAAACCATGGGGAATGCATCCGCACGCCTGTTCCAGACTGCTTCAAAATCATAATTGAGGTCACTACTGATTGGCTCTCCGTTCTCTAATATTTTTTACCATCTTCTGCCTGCTTGGCGCTTGCGCCGAAGCCCCTCGGAATGGCCAGGATCCGACGCCGAAACAGATCAGCGTCCGGGAAACCATGACTTGGTTACCGATGATGGACTCGCGAGAATTTCGCCGGGATGATCAACCCGTGGATGTGGTCGACGGGGTCCCGGTTCAAATGGCTATCGACCCGGTGGTGCAACAAGGCCGAACTACTTGGCAGACCATAGGTTTTGACCGCTTCCTGGAAACCTATGCCGGTCCTTTTCCGGTGGAAGCAAAGTTTTCGTGGCCGGACTTGCCGTTACGCCAAATGACCACGGATATGGGTTTAGGGCTGGAAGTAAAAAAACTCCTGATTAAAAAAATCGGCCCT
>JADFXS010000191.1 GCA_015233515.1 Deltaproteobacteria bacterium
TCGCGTTTCGCCTAGGATTTACGCGCCTTATCCGCGATTTGATGGTGGATTTAGGGTAATGTTTAAGGTGACTTGACCTCCGACCCTTGAACGCCGCGTTTATTTCACCTTCTTTTCTAATACCTCTCGAAGTCTTCGTCAATGGAATCGTGCTTGCCTTCGCCGCCCAAGGTCAAGGTGACGCCTTTGGTCGGTTTTTTAGCCTCTTGACCGGGAAGTGCTCGAGCGGCCGGATGGGACGATTTGGAGCCTTCGCTTCCCCTGGCGACATCATGAGCTAAAGAGGTGGTTTGAGGTCTGGAGCCGGTTTTGACCTGACCCCGATTCATAATCAAATGAGATTTGGTGAAGGTTTCGCTGTTGTCGATTTTAAAAAAGCCTACAGTATTTTGAAGTTGTTCGGCCTGACCCATCAATTCGGTGGATGTGGCCGCCATCTGTTCGGATGAGGCGGCGTTCTGTTGGATGACGCGATCAAGCTGCTGGATGGCTTGATTGATCTGGCCGGCGCCGGTAGTCTGCTCGCCGCTGGCGGCCGTGATTTCCTGAACCAAGTCCGCGGTCTTCTGGATATCCGGAACGATCCGGCCAAGCATCTCCCCGGCCCTTTCGGCGACCTGGACACTGGAAGCAGACAGTTTATTGATCTCACTGGCGGCCATTTGGCTACGTTCCGCCAACTTACGGACTTCCGAGGCTACCACGGCGAAGCCCTTGCCGTGTTCTCCGGCCCTGGCCGCTTCTATGGCCGCATTCAAGGCCAAAAGATTGGTCTGCCGGGCGATCTCCTCGATGATGGAAATCTTTCCGGCGATTTCCTTCATGGCGATAACCGTGGCGGCCACGGCTTTACCGCTCTCTTTCCCGTCTTCGGCGGCTTTCAGGGCGATCTTTTCCGTCTGCTGGGCATTTTCCGAATTCTGCCCGATGCTGGCGGCCATCTCTTCCATGGAGGCGGAAACTTCCTCCACCGAACCCGCTTGCACAGTGGCGCCCTGAGATAGATTATCGGCGGCGGTACTCAATTCCTGGCTCCCGGCTGTGACTTGGCTCGCGGCATGGATAATGTTTTGAGCCACGTCGGTCAAGCCATGGATCATGGAAGCCATGGCCTGCATCAACTTATCCTCCCTGGAGCGCTCTTTGATTCTGATGGTAAGATTTCCCGCCGCAATCTCCGCGGCGGCCATGGTGACTTCATTCATGGCCTCGATAAGAATGTTCAGGTTGTTTTTGATGGTGTTAAAATCGCCATTATAAGAATCGGTGATCTGGGGGGGGATATCGCCCTTGCTGATCCGGTCGACGCAGTTGGCGGCCATATTCAAGGGGCCGATGACCGAATCCAGCGTCTGGTTGACCCCTTCCACGATCTTACGAAAATCGCCGTCATGCTTGGCGGTGTCCGCTCTTATCGTCAGCTTGCCTTCCACGACCACTTGTGACAGCATGGTTGTATCTTCAATCAACTGGTGGATGTTATCCATGCATTTGATCATGGCCGGCAAACTGATGTCTTGCTCGCTGCGCCGACCGATTTTTTTGAATTCCTCCCGCCGCGATGTGTCTCCGGTAGCTAGAAGCTTAAACACGGCGGTAATTCCGATCAAGCGATCCCGGATCAGATTGGTCGCTTCGGCTAATGTCGCGAAAACACCGACATAATTCCCTTCCACTTTCTTGGTATGGTCGTTGACCGCCAATCGCTGCATAATGAAATTGGCTTCGGTCAGGCCGCCCAATCCGTCGATGCAAGCGTTCAGATTATTTTTGATGGTATTGAAATCACCGTTATAGGATTCGCTGATCTTGGGCGGAACAACTCCCTTGCCGATCCGGTCGACATAATCGGCAGCCATCCTCAAGGGACTGATTAGAGCATCCAAGGTATTATTGACGCCTTCAATGATTTTCCGATAGTCGCCTTCATGCCTGGCGGCGTCCGCGCGGACGGTCAAGTTGCCTTCCAGCGCGGCCTGAGCCAGCATGGTCGTGTCTTCAATGACTAGATGAATGCTGTCCATGCATTTGATCATGGACGGAAGGCTGATATCTTGCTCGCTGCGCCGTCCGATCTTTTTAAATTCCTCTCGCCGCGATGTATCTCCGGTGGCAAGAAGCTTAAATACGGTGGTGATCCCCAGCAGGCGATCCCGCACCTGATTCGTCGCTTCGGCCAGGGCGGCGAATATTCCCACATAATTTCCTTCGACTTTTTTGGTATGGTCGTTTAACGCCATCCTCTGCATTACGGCATTGGCTTCGGTCAAACCGCCCAGGCCCTCGATGCAGGCGTTCAGATTATTCTTGATAATATTAAAATCGCCTTTATAGATTTCGAGGATCTTGGGAGGAATATCCCCCTTGCCGATCCGGTCTATATAGTCAGCCGCCATGTTCAAGGGACCGACGACCGCATCTAGGGTGTTATTGACACCTTCAATGATTTTTCTGTAGTCGCCTACATGTTGGGAAGAATCCGCCCGCGTGGTCAGCTTCCCTTCCACCGCCGCCTGCGACAACGTGGTCGTATCTTCGATCAGACGCCGGATGTTCTCCAGGCACTTGATCATGGCCGGAAGGCTGTCGTCCTCTTCGCTCCGCTTCCCGATTTTTTTAAAGTCTTCAAGATAAGAAGTATCCCCGATGGATATTAAGGTATACACGTTGGTCATCGAGATCAGGCGTTCTCGGACTTGATTCGTGGCTTGAGCCAGAGTCGAGAAACAACCCAGATAATTCCCTTCAACTTTTTTCGTATGATCGTTAACAACCAGCCTTTGCATGACAACGCTGGCTTCCGTCAAGCCGTTCAAGCCGTCGAGGCAAGCGTTCAAATTATTTTTGAGCGTGTTGAAATCACCGCTATACGAATCGGTGATTCGTGGGGGAATTTGGCCCTGGCCGATCTTAACAATATAGTCGCCTGCCAAGTTCAAGGGACCGGAAACGGCATCCAGGGCTTTGTTGACGCTTTCCAGGATTTTCCTGTAACTGCCCGCATGCCGGCCGGTATCCGCCCGGACAGCCAGTCGGCCGTCCACGACCGCCTGGGTCAAATTATCCGTATCGGCGACCAAGGTCTTTATTATTTCAATCAAGTTTCTAAATGAATTAAATAGGATGCCGACCTCATCCTTTCTTTCCGCCTCCAGGATGACATTTGTGTCTCCCTGAGCTATTTTATCGACTACCCTCCGGAAAGCCTCTATAGGAGAAGTGATTATCTTCGAAATTAAAACACCAAAAAGTATTGCCAAAATTACGCCGATTCCAGTCAGCAGCATCATGGACCGGATAGAGCTATCGGCCTCGGCCAAGCCGTCGCCGAACTTCTTTTTGGCCTGGCTCATCACCAGATCGATTAGTTTATTAAGCGAATCATCCACGGCTTGTGTGTAAGCGACTAGCTCTCCGTTCATCAAATTCAAGGCTTCTTCTTTCCGGCCGTCTTTTGCTAATTTGAGGACTTTGCTTCGGGCCGGATCATAGAGAATAATTTCGTTTTGAAGCGATTGTAAGGATTTAATTACACCTTCGTCAGATACGGACTCTTCGAATCGTTTGAGTTCATCATGGAAGATATTGTCCGATTTGGTAATAGCGTTGAGGTATTTGTCGGTCTCTTCATTAGAGATATACTTGCCGATTAAAATATCCCGCAAATGAACGCGACTTTTTTGAAAAGCAACGGTCGCGGCTGAAATATCACCAAGCAGCTTGGTATTGTTTTCGTATAATGATCGGGTGAGGTCTTCCGCTTTTCTGAGGTTACCAACCCCTAGATAACCGATTACTCCTGTTAACATTCCAACAATCAAAAAAGAAAAAAAGATTTTTACTCCCAATTTCAAATTGCTTAGCAGGTTCATGGTTTACTCCGTTTTTGGTTTACGTCTGGTTGACAAGGCTTTTCCACCAGGTAACATGGAAGGCACATTGAAAGTAAACCCAGATCAACTTCCTTGGAGGAAGAATAATCTTGGCCTTTTTTCAGAGAGTGTTAAGCCTGTCTTCATGCCTCATTGCGCCGACCGACAAGCCGGCGCAATATTCTATTTTATTTGAATAGAATCTCGTTAAGGTAAAACCCTTGAAGTTATGCCGGTAACCGACTAAAACTTTTCTCAACTCCTCTTAACTTCCTCAAGGGCTGGATTTAACTCCTCTTTTAATACCTCTCGAAGTCTTCGTCAACGGAATCGTGCTTGCCTTCGCCGCCCAAGGTCAGGGAAACGCCCTTGGTCGGCTTCCCCGCCTCTTGGCCGGGAAGGGCCCGAGTGGTCGGACGGGACGGCGCGGTTCTTTCACTTCCCTTGGAAGCATCGCGTGTTCGAGACGCGGTTTGAGGTTTGGAGCCGGCTTTGATTTGGCTCCGATTCACAACCAAATGCGATTTGGTGTAGGCCTCATCGCTGTTGATTTTGAAAAAGCTTACCGTGTTTTGAAGTTGTTCGGCCTGACCCAGCAACTCGGTGGATGTGGCGGCCATTTGTTCGGATGAGGCGGCGTTCTGTTGGATGACGCGGTCAAGCTGCTGAATGGCTTGGTTGATCTGGCCCGCGCCGGTAGTCTGCTCGCCGCTGGCCGCCGTAATTTCCTGCACTAGGTCCGCGGTCTTCTGAATATCCGGAACGATCCGGCCCAACATCTCGCCGGCCTTTTCGGCCACTTGGACACTGGAAGCAGACAGTTTATTGATCTCACTGGCGGCCATCTGGCTGCGTTCCGCCAACTTACGGACTTCCGAGGCCACCACGGCGAAACCCTTGCCGTGTTCTCCGGCCCTGGCCGCTTCTATAGCCGCATTTAAGGCCAAAAGATTGGTCTGCCGGGCGATCTCCTCGATGATGGAAATCTTTCCGGCGATTTCCTTCATGGCGATAACCGTGGCGGCCACGGCTTTACCGCTCTCTTTTCCGTCTTCAGCGGCCTTCAGGGCGATCTTTTCCGTCTGCTGAGCATTTTCGGAATTCTGCCCGATACTGGCGGCCATTTCTTGCATGGAGGCCGAAACTTCCTCCACCGAGGCGGCTTGCATCGTGGCGCCCTGGGACAGGGTATCGGCGGCGGTACTCAATTCCTGGCTCCCGGCCGTGACTTGATCAGCGGCGACGCGGATGTTTTGAGCAACGTCGGTCAGGCCGTGGACCATGGAAGCCATGGCCTGCATCAGTTTATCCTGGGGAGAACGTTCCTTGATCTTGACCATGAGGTCCCCGGCGGCAATCTCCGTGGCGGCCATGGTGACTTCATTCATGGCCTCGATCAGAACATTGATGTTGGTTTTTATGGTGTTGAAATCGCCATTATAGGATTCGACGATCTTCTCGGGAATATCGCCCTTGCTGATCCGGTCCACATAGCTTGCGGCCATGTTCAAGGGACCGATGACCGAATCCAATGTACTATTGACTCCTTCCATTATTTTTCGATAGTCGCCCTCATGCTTGGTCGTGTCCGACCTGATAGTCAGCTTACCGTCAACCGCCGCCCGCGCCAGCATAGTCGCATCCTCGATCAGTTTATGGATGTTCTCCATGCATTTGACAATGGCCGGGATGAGGACGTCCTCTTCACTGCGTCGCCCGATCTTTTTATACTCTTCCAGACGGGAAGTATCTC
>JADFXS010000013.1 GCA_015233515.1 Deltaproteobacteria bacterium
CGCCGGACCGCCGGCCTGCCCTTCCGCGCCATATCCGATAAACGCCGCGGAACAACGTCGAACAAGGAGCAAAGAGATGTCTGATCCTTATCTGCCCGAATCAGTAACCATCAAGGCCAGGCCCTGGAAAGCCAGTAAAATTCAGTCGCTTCTCTTTGAGCATGCCTTGCCCAACGAATATATCGTCGAAATCGGCAAAATAGATCCCAAACCCCGGTTAGGCGGTAAATATTTTAAAATCGGCCGACGCTTTTTAAAATTTCCCGCCGCCGTCCAGACGGTTTATTTCACTTCCGACAACGCCAATAAAAATTATCAAGGCCTAAAAATCGATGGTTACGCATTTTGGCGGGTTGATCCGGAAAAGCCTGAAGTGGCGGCCCGTTCCCTGGATTTTAGCGATCAGGATAATCCCATGGGCAACACTAACAGAATCCTGCGGACCATCTGCACCGAGGCCATTCGCCACATTATCGCCAATATTTCCATCGAAGAAGCCTTGACTAAAAAGGATGAAATCGGCCGGGATTTAAAGGCGCAACTCCAAAGGATAGAAAGGATTTGGGGCATTACTTTTGATCAGGTGGGCATTGAGCGGGTGAAGATATTATCTTCTCGGGTTTTTGACGATCTTCAACAAAAAACACGGGATTCCTTGCGTCTGGCCGCGGAGGAGAGCCGGATGAGGACCGATCAGGAAATCGAGAAGAAAAAAACCGAATACCTTGAAGAAATGGAGCGTTTGCATTGTCAAACAGAGAAAGAAGCTAAAATTCTGAGAGCCACCACGGAAAGCGAAATACACAAGGTCGAGCTTGAAGAAATATCCAAACGAGAAGTCGAAGAGCGCAACAAAGCGGAAGAACGAAAAAAACAAGAAGCCGAGGCTGCGGAAAGGGCCGCGCAACGCCAAGCGGAACTAGCCGGGAAGCAGGCCACGCGTGAAACGGAACTGGAACTCCATAAAGAAAGCGAAAAAAGAAGGCAGGCCGCGTTATCCGCTTCCTTGGACGCTGAAGCCAGAATCAAGGCTCACCAGTTAGACGCGCGGATTACGGAAGAGATAGTCCAAAGCGAGCTGAAAAAAGCCGAACTTGAAAACCAAAAAAGGTTGAAAGAGCAGGAGCTTGCCGCGGCTCTGCGATACCGGATTTTGGAAGTCGAGCATCACGTGGCCGCGGAAAACCAACTGGCCGAACTACGGATCGCCGAAAACCACCATGTCGTCACCTTGAAAAAACGCCGAGAACTCGACGAACTTGAACATGAAACCGAGACGAAAAAGTTGGAAAGACTCCGCACGGAAGAACAACTACGAAACTCGATTTCTTCGAACCGGGTAATGGAAAGACTGGTGGACAAATTGCCGGAATTAGCGTCCTCCATCCGAATAGACCGGTACACAGTCCTGGATGGAACCGGCGCTTCGCCGATTTCTCATGTCCTAGCCCAGATTCTGTCTGTTCTGGATGAACGCGGCTTGGGAAAATTTTTAAAAAATGAGTCTGGGGAATAATCGGGAATGAGCAGTGACTGCCGAAAAAGGAATTTTGGCCCAAATCTAGGAAGGCTAATTTTTGAAGCCACAGGAATACGGACGTATTTTGAGGACTTCAAAATCAAGCCCGACAAAGAGTTGGGCCAAAAGGGCAGTTGGGCAATTACCTTGATTCTTGAACTAAAAGAGCATGGCTGATACCAGGCCAACCGGAACATCATTCATCAAATGGCCGGGCCTGCCGGGCGCACGCCCGACAGCCCGACGGAAATAAGGCCTAGACCCTGGGGCGCCCCGAAGATTTCTTATAAAATTCCAAGTATTTGCACAAGACCCGTTTCAGTTCCTTGCGGGGAGCCACCTCATGTATTCCCCGAATATCTTGAAAAAAGTCTAGACGATTAAAGACTTCGGCGGACAGATCGTGCAAGGAAGCGGCCCGGACCGACGCTTCATCCACCGGAAACCCTCTAGACTTCATGACCCGTGGTCCGGTAAAAATGACCAAGGCATCCGGTTCGCCGATAATAACGTCGCCCATGGCCGCATAACTAGCGAGAACCCCACCGGTGGACGGATCCGCCAGAATGGATAAAAAAGGCAGCCGGTAATCCTTAAGGCGTTCCACCGCGGCTATGCATTTGATCATTTGCATCAGCGCCAGGGTGCCTTCATAAAGTCTCGCCCCACCTGAACAGCATAGACTGATTAGCGGCAGGCCTTTTTCAATCGCATAATCCACGGCGCGGTTGAACTTTTCACCAAAGACCACCCCCATGGACCCGCCGGAGAAATAAAACTCGCAGATGGCCATGACAACTTCGTGACCGAAAATCGTGGCTTCCCCGGTGACGAGCGCCTCTTTAAATGGGGTACGGCGAGTTTGCTTAATGACAAAATCTTTATATTCCGGGGTCAGCAGCATGGGATGCAAAAGGTCCTTGACCGTTAAATCCCGATATAATTCATGGAACGATCCCGAATCGGTCAGGCAATTGATCCAGCCTAGAGCGCCCATGACCCGACTGCGGCCGCAATTGGGACACACGTTATGATTATCCAAGTATTGGTTTAGAGGAATCAGTTGGCCGCAACCTTCCTCGGCTTCGCCTTTTTGACTGGTATCCCCACACCTGACAAATTCCGCCGGTGGTTTTCCGGTCAAGTCATCGCCATAATCGTAGCGCACTTGCAGGGCGGCATCTTCCATGGTGATGATTTTCATGTCCGGAGGGGGGAGAAGGTCTTTCTTTTTCAATGGAGTTTTCTTTAAGAGTTCAGCGAGGCTCAATCGTTTCGGTTTACGCAGCCCGAAGGCTACGGCCCGAGACTGACGTTCTTCCAGCAGACGGCTGATTTTCACCTTGCCGAGTTCCTTAACCGATTTTTCCAGATAAGCGGCAATTGCTCGGGCAAAGCCGTTTACGTCGGTAACATCCTTGGGTGAAGGGATAACTTGGTCAATTATTCCCAACTCCTGGAGCTCCGCGGCGGTTGGTTTAAGGATGGCCAGCGCTTCCTTGATCTTGGTCGGATCCCTAAAAATTATAGCGGCCATGCTTTCCGGGGGAGCGGTGGCATATAAGGCGTCATCTAACTGTGCTCGGCGATCGGCATACTGAATGGCCAAAGCCCCTCCACTGCCGCCCTCACCTAAAACCACGGAAATAGTCGGGACCGGCAGGAGCAGATAAGCTTTGAGCAGGTGAGCGATGAAAAAAGCTTGGAAATTCCGGGCTGATTCCATTGAAATATCCGCGCCGTAGGTATCGACGAATGATATAAGCACCGCCGGGTCGTCACTTTGGGCGGCGTGTTGAAGGAATCGTAGAACATGAGAATGTTCTGCCGCGGTCAGCATGCCATGGGTCAATTTCGCCAGGTCTTCCTTGGTGCGGAAGCTTTCGGGCTTGGGTTTTTGTTGAGCTACCACAAACAAGTGCTTATCCCATTGATCCGCTTCCCCAAGGATAAGGGAACCGACATAGGGGGCGTGCTGGCGAAAATGAGGAAAAATCGCCCGGATAACATCTCCGGATCTAGGTCGAAGCGGGGACCTTGTTCGGCGTCTGAAAATATCGACAATTTCCAATTTGTTCATCAGGTCTCTCCATTATGTTCGAAAAAAAAGGGAAGCATTTTGCTTCCCCTACTGAACCACGCTCATTATAGGGAGTTGGCAAGGCGCTGTCAACCTGTAGATTGTGCGCTTGTGTGAACATGCAGGCGAGCGCATTCCCCGCAGTTGGCTGCGGGTTAGCGAGCCAAAAAATGCATTCCTTGCTCACGGTTGACGACTCCTCGCAACTCGCGGCGGGAAGCTTCACCAATGGAGCGAGGAATTTCGTCGATGATTTCGCCAATTATCGGAGTGATTTCTGATGGCCGGTTTTTTTACTCTCATTCATTTCAGCCCGGTTTAAAAGATTCCGGTCCGGAAATAACTGGGCGATCGACTCGTCTGGCGATAGCTTGCAAGGTGCCTTTGAATATCCAGGAATGAAAAGGAAGAAGGACATACCAATAGGCCAATCCGCCCAGGCCTTGGGGCAAAAAACGAGCAATCATCTGGAGTTCCGTAGCTCCGCGAGGTTGAGGAATGATCCGGAAATCCAGAACCGCTTCTCCTGGAGCTTTCATCTCTCCCACCAGAAGCAGACGTCTGGCCGGCCTGACCTCTAAAACACGCCAAAAATCCAATGGATCTCCAGCTACCAGGTCCACCGGGTGACGTCGTCCCCGGTGAGAACTTATGCCGCCCAACAACTTGTCCGACCAGCCGCGGAGCACCCAGAGGTAGTCGGCGTAATACCAGCCGGTGTCACCGCCTATTCGGACCAACGGCGTCCAAATTTCTTCCGGGGAGGCCTGCAGGGTAATACGGCAGGCGCTGTAGATTACCGTTCCGCCGGTGTAACTCTGATCTCCATAATGCGCCCATTCGGGTGGGACAAAGTGCCCGGCGTCGGCCCAGGTGGTTTCCACGATCTGTTGTTGACGTTTGAAGAGGATCCGGCGGATGGTTCGACGGCAGTTCATGAGGTCTTGGGGAATGATCTCCCGTAGACGGGGATCGCGGCAGATCAAAGTATGCCGTAGTCCCTCGGTTAAAGGGCGCGCCAATGATCTATGCACCGGAGTTACCAGATGGATCAGATATGAACAAATTTGCGAAGTCAGGAAAGGAACCGGGATGATTCGACGCTTCGGCAGACCGGCTTCTTCCGCGTAAATCTGAAATAATCGCTCATAGGTGACGATTTCCGGCCCACAAATATCGTAAGTTTGCCCCATGACACTATCATGTTCCAGGCATCCGCACAGATAGGTTAAAACATTGCGAATACAGATCGGTTGCACTTGATTGCGGATGGCCTGAGGCGTGATCATTATCGGTAGGCGATCCACGAGATAACGCATGATCTCGAATGAGGCGCTACCTGATCCCAGTATCATCGCCGCGCGCAACACGGTGGTCGGGACCGGGCCGGATTGCAGGATGCGGCCGACTTCCTCCCGTGATTCCAAATGAGGACTATAAGGCAATTCGGAAGGGAGCAGTCCGCCGAGATAAATAATCCGGTTCAGGTTGGCCTTGGCTGCGGCGATAACCATATTGTGCGCGGCGATGCGATCAGTATGGACAAAATCTTTTGTATGCCGGTCCATGGAATGGACCAGGTAATAGGCGGCCCAGCAGCCTTTTAAAGCTTTAATCAAGGATTCCAAGTCCAAGACGTCTCCCTGAACCAGTTCCACCATGGGATGATGGGCCCAGGGACGGGCCGCCAGCTTGGTCAAAGACCGAGCCATGGCCCTGACACGGAACCCTTCATTCAGAATTTTGGGGACTAAACGGCCGCCGACGTAACCGGTAGCCCCAATAACAAGGACAGGTTCTAGACGCATGACAACAGCTTAACAAAATGATTGCGGGCGTCAAGAACTTGTCGAAAACACCATAAAATTTTTATAGAGTCGCTCTGGGCCAGGGTTGAAATAATGAGCCGGATATGTAAAACTGGTTTCGTGACCAAAATTTCCCGGACTACTTTAAATTCCGTTGAACCTGGAGGCGGGCGCATCCCCCATGGCTTGCGACGGGGCTAGTGTATAAAAATATTAAAACACTTCGGTTCCGGCATGTCAAAGATTCCCCGCTCATAACTGGGGGAGGTTTCCAGACTGAAAAAATGGGACCGACCGGTATTTAAACTCGTAACATAATGTAATTTAATGAATAATCATAATTTATTCTTCGGATTTCAGCTTTGAGCTTCCAACTTCACTACCGGGAGGGTAACTTAAGGTTCTTCGCCGATGCGCTGAAAAAAAAGTAGTATTTAATCTGTTTTTAGAATTATTAACGTAAAACGACAAAAAATTACGAGAAATAACAAATAAAATTCGCTGATATTTTTAGTTGACAATTAGACTATAAACAGTGTTCAATTATACAAAATTTTTTTATTTCCGAGTCCAGGGAGTTTGACAGGGAGAAAAACCATGCTCTGTATAAGCGAGAAGGACATCCATGCGGCGATAAATCTTAACGAAGCCGTGGATAAAATTGAGGAAGCCCTCAAATTTTACGAAACCGGCAACTTTCTGATGCCCCTTCGTGTTCACTTGGACTACGGTCCCAATACTCTGCTGCTCATGCCTTGTTTCACCCCGCAAATGTTTGGAACCAAGCTTTTGACCCTTTTCCCCGGAAATGCAAACAAGAATAAGCCCGTGATCGAAGCGGTCATGATCATCAACGATGCGGAAACCGGCGAGCCTTTGGCCTTGATAAACGGTCGGGTCATGACCGCCATGCGGACCGGAGCCGTAGGCGGAGTGGGGGTGAGACACCTCTCCCCGTCCGAACCTCATACGCTAGGTATTGTCGGCACCGGAGTCCAGGGGTTTCAACAAGCTCGGTTTGCCGCGACGCTCAAACCGATCAATCGCATCATGGTTTACGACAGCTTGCCGAAGAAGGCTCCGGAATTCGCCAGCCGCCTGGAAGCGGCCTTGCCCGGTATACCCGTCAATCCGGTTTCTTCCATCGAGGAACTCCTCTCGGCTTCCCAGACCGTAATCACTGCAACTACCTCCAATCTACCGGTTCTGCCTGATAATAAGGAACTCCTGGCCGGCAAGCATTTTGTCGGTATCGGCTCTTACAAACCCGATATGCGCGAGTTCCCTGAAAGCCTCTTTCGCCTCTTGGATTACATGTTTATTGACACCGGCCATGCCATTGATGAAGCCGGCGATGTGATCGACCCGCTCAAAAATAATTGGTTATCCCGCGAACAAGTGGCTACCATGGGCCAATTCTTACTCAACCAGGATAAGTATCGGCCGGCCGCAGGCGCCACGACGCTTTTCAAATCCGTGGGAATGGGTCTGTTCGATGTATTTGCCTCGGAGCTGATTTATCAAAAGACCAAGGAAAAAGGTTTGGGTCTGGCAGTGACCCTGTAATTTGATTCCCGGATATTTTCTTGGACCGCGAAGCCAAACTTGCTTCGGACGAAAAACTATACCTAAAAAGCGAAAATTCGCGGTGATTCTTACCGGATTTTTGCGGGATAACCCGCAGACCCGATAGAACAGACCTTAACGAGTCGCCTTGATCACCAAAAACCGAGCCGCTTGTCGCTAATTACAGGGCGGTCTCAATGAAATCGTGTTACCGGGTTGGGAGTCATTCCGCCTGGTGAGGTGGCAGACTGTCTCGACCATGACCATCAAAAATCGATTATGGTGAATTATGATACGTTTTAATTGAATGATCAGCACTATCGATGCCACACCGACGGTGAACCGTTGCGCATCATGTGGTTTTGGATCCGGATGACCCCTGGCCCGCTGGGTTTCGTTTGATTGGTGGATGACGAAAATAATTTATAATTAATCTGTTGGAGTTAAAAGTTAAGCCATGACATGAACTGTGTTGTTTTACAACCGACCACTGATTCTTATCGGTGGTCACAAATACCCCCAAGCTCTAGGAGGAGTGAAAAATGACGAAAAAATTATGGTTGAGCATTCTGATGATGGCCTGCCTGGGACTTTTGATGGCCGGGCCGGCTATGGCCGCTGATCTGAAGATCGGAATCATGGTTCCCACCACCGGATCTGAAGCCACCTATGGCAAGGATATGGAAAACGCTTACAAGCTGGCAGTGGAAGAAATCAATGCCAAAGGCGGTGTCAACGGCATGAAGATCGTCACCGTGACGGCGGACGATGCTTGCGACCCGCAAAACGCCACGCAAGCCGCGAGTAAGTTGGTTTCCGAAGGCGTAACGGCGGTTGTAGGCGGATACTGTTCCGGAGCCACAATCCCGACCCTGAAAATTTACGGCGATGCGGGTATTCCCTTCGTGGTTACCGCGGCCAACTCTTCCAAATTTCTCAAAAGCAATCCCGGCAACACTTTCCTGGTCAACAGCCTGGCGACCGACCAGGTAGTTACCGCCATGGATGTTTTCAAAGCCAAAGGTCTCAAGAAACTGGCGATCGTCCACCAGGGTGACGCCTATTCCCAGGACTTGGCCGAATTAACCAAGGATGCCTGGACCAAAGCCGGTAATCAGGTGGTGGCTTACGAGGTCGTCAATAAAGGCGAACAGGACTTTTCCGCCTTGGTGACCAGGCTCAAATCTTCCGGTCCGGATGCCGTGTTCTGGACCGCGTATTATGCCGAAGGCGGCCTGCTGATCAAACAACTCCGGCAAGCCGGTTTCACCAAACTGGTAATCGTAGGCGATGGTTCCAATTCACCCAAATTGATGGAAATCGGCGGCAAAGCCGCTGAGGGCGTTCTCTGTCTGACCAACCCCACCGCGGAATTATTACCCGCGGCGAAAACCTTTAGCGAAAATTACAAAAAAACTTTTAAAAGCGATCCCGGTCCTTACTCAACTCTGTCTTATGACGGTATGAAGCTACTGGCTGCCGCCATCGAAAATATTAAATCGGTAGACAAAAAAGCTATCATGGAAGCCCTTAAGAATACCAAGGATTTCACCGGCATCGCCGGTCCCATTTCCTTCACCAAGGACAACACCCTGGCCCGCTCAAATTTTGTCGTTGTCGAAGCCAAGGGCGGCAAATGGGTATTATTTAAATAAGCTAACCAACCACCCCGGGATTGGCTTGAAGTGATTTAGCCACCCTTTAAAAACCGAGGCGGCTCAAGGCCGCCTCGGCTCAACTTTACATATTGATGTCACAATTTGATTCCGCGCTCCCACTCATCGAGCGGTTATAAATAAACTTTAGAGAGATTACAAAGCTGGGAATTTTGGCCCGGATCGAGGAGAGCGAAATTTTGAATCCGCGGGAATACGGACATATTTTGAGGGCTTCAAAATTGCGCCTGACAAAGAATCGGGCCAAAAGGGCAGTTAGGCAATCACCTCGTTAATAAAAAAATCATGGCCATATCGAGCCGGATTTACAGCATATCCGGTCCGACACACTAAAACCCGACAACGGATCTAAAGGGAGGATAACGTGTCCACTGGGGACATTATTTTGCAACAATTGGCCAACGGCTTAATCCTGGGCTCTTTTTACAGCCTGGTGGCCCTGGGTTACAGCATGGTCTACGGTATTATCAAGCTTCTCAATTTTGCCCACGGAGATATTTATATGGTGGGGGCTTTCGTCGGGTTCACTCTCATGTCCTTTCTGGCCGGCTTCTTAGGTGACGGCTGGTTGGGCATCACCGCCTCGATGTTTTTGGCGATGATCGCCGTCGGCCTCTTGGGAGTTGTAATTCAACGCTTTGCCTATAAACCTATGCTAGCCGCGCCGCGTCTGTCGATCCTGATCACCGCCCTAGGCGTCTCCTTGATGTTATACAACGCCGTCATGGCCATCACCGGCGGCGAATACAAAGCCTTCAACGTCGGCCTGGGTTATGAAGGCTTGGACCTGGGCAATGTTCATTTCACCTACCAACAATTGGCCTTGGTTTGCGCCACGGCCATCCTGATGATCAGCCTTCACTTGTTTATCAGCAAAACCATGTACGGCAAGGCCATGAGGGCCATATCCATAGATCAGGATGCCTGTAAGCTCATGGGTATTGATGTGCATATGATCATCGCCATGACCTTTTTTGTAGGCTCCGCCTTGGCCGCCGCGGCCGGAGTCATGGCCGGCGTTTACTACGGCACTATCCATTTTTTCATGGGCTTTCTTATCGGCATCAAAGCCTTCACCTCGGCCGTCATCGGCGGCATCGGCAGCATCCCCGGCGCCATGCTCGGCGGGATCGTTTTAGGCATGCTTGAATCGTTCGGGACTCAAATCCCGATGATCGGCTCGGAATGGAAGGACGTTTTCGCCTTTGGCCTGCTCATACTCCTGTTGATTTTCAAACCCACCGGTCTCCTGGGGCGGACTGAGATCGAGAGGATGTGACATGGACACGCCCGAGCGTAAAAATAATAACAATAACGATGATTTAGAAAAATATCATCACATAACCGCCCCTGCGGGCGGATTAATGGGCTTATTAGACAGTCGACGCAACCAGTACATCCTCGGCGCAGCCCTTTTGGCCACCTTTATAATCATCCCTTCAATCGCCAACAATTATATCGTCGAAGTTTTGACCAATACCTGGTTTTATGTCGTCCTGGCCCTGGGACTTAACATTGTGGTCGGCTATGCCGGCCTTTTAGATTTGGGCTACGCCGCATTCTTCGCCGTGGGGGCATATACCACCGGTATATTATGTACCAGGTACGGATTCAATTTTTGGTTGACCATTCCCTGCGCGGTTCTGCTGGGCATAGTAGTCGCGGTGATCATCGGTTTTCCCACCCTTAGACTCAGAAGCGACTATTTGGCCATCGTCACCCTGGGCTTTGGAGAAATCACCAGAATAGCCGTTCGCAACCTCGAAATCGCCGGCCGGGCCAGCGGTATCGTCGGCATCAATCGGCCAAGCATTTTCGGGATGGAACTCAGCCAGATCACTCATTTTTATTTTGTCTTTTTAATTCTGGCCTTATTGGCGATATTTGCCAGCTACAGACTACAATTCTCACGCATGGGGCGGGCTTGGCAATACGTCCGCGAGGATGAAGACGCCGCCGAAGCCATGGGCATCAACCGAGTCTGGGTCAAACTCAACGCCTACATCGTCAGGTCGATATTCGCCAGCGTAGCCGGGTGTTTCTACGCAGTGAAGATGACGGCCATCTCACCGGAATCGTTTTCCTTCAACCAGTCGATTCTCGTTCTCTTGGCCGTAGTCTTGGGCGGTATGGGCAAAATTCCGGGAATGATCTTCGGCGCTTTCGCCTTGGTCCTTTTCCCCGAAGTATTCAGAGGCATAGGCGCCATGCGCATGTTTGTCTTCGGTTTGGCGCTTTTGATCCTGATGATCTTCCGCCCCCAAGGAATTTGGCCTGAACGGCGACATTAAACCACATAATCGCTTTGTGGCTAGAGAGGACAAGAATGGCTCTCCTTGAAGTTAAAAACATCACCCTCACTTTCGGGGGTCTCACGGTAATCGATTTGCTCAGCTTTGACGTTGAAGAAGGCGCCATCGTCAGCCTCATCGGTCCCAATGGCGCCGGCAAGACCTCCGTCTTCAACTGCTTGACCGGTTTCTATAAACCAAACTCCGGCGAAATACTTTTTAAAGGCCGATCCATGATGAGAAAAAAGCCTCATCTCATTACCAAGGCCGGTATGGCCAGGACTTTTCAGAATCTTAGACTTTTCAAAAATTTAAGCGTATTGGACAATGTCAAATCCGGTCAGCATTGCCGCACCGGCGCCGGGACGATCGCTTCGGTCTTCCGGTTGCCTCATCAAAAAAAAGAAGAAGCGGCCATCGTGGAAAAGGCCGAGGAATATCTCGATTTCGTAGGCATCCTGGAGCATAAGGAACGTCTGGCCAAGAACCTGCCATACGGTGATCAGCGGCGGGTGGAATGGGCCCGGGCTCTGGCCACTCAACCCAGACTTCTGCTTCTGGACGAACCAGCGGCCGGTCTCAATTTCGACGAAAAGCAGCAACTCATCGAGCTGATTCGCCGCATCAGGCAAGACCTGGGAATCACCATCCTTCTGATAGAGCATGACATGGGTCTGGTCATGAAAATCTCGGAGCATATCGTCGTCATCGACTATGGTCTGAAAATTGCCGAAGGCACGGCTGAACACGTCCAGAACAATCCCAAGGTCATCGAAGCCTATTTAGGCAAGGAAGAGGACTGACCGCCATGAGCGACATCGTCTTGAAAATTGAAGACCTGCAAGCCTATTACGGAAAAATACATGCTTTGCGGGGGATTAGTTTCACGGTTCACCAGGGCCGTATCGTCACTCTTTTAGGCGCTAACGGCGTCGGTAAAAGTACGACCCTCAAAACAATCTCCGGTCTGATAAGAAGCTCATCCGGTCGCATAGAATTCATGGGCAAGGATATAACTACCACTCCGGCGCACAAGATCGTCAATATGGGACTGATTCATGTTCCGGAAGGACGCCGCATTTTCAAGGGAATGAGTGTCCAGGAAAATCTGGACCTGGGATCGTTCACGCTCAAATTGACTAACGATGAACGCGAACGAAAAAAAGAACGTGTTTACAAAATGTTCCCTATTCTGGAAAAACGTCGGCGGCAGGACTCCTCACTGCTCTCCGGCGGAGAGCAGCAGATGCTGGCCATTGGTCGAGCCTTGATGACCGAACCCAAGGTGCTCCTCCTGGATGAGCCCTCCATGGGTTTGGCTCCTTTTTTGGTTCAAGAGATCATGAGGACCATAAAGCGCCTCAACGACGAAGGCGTGACCATTCTCCTGGTGGAACAAAACGCCAAAGTCGCCTTGAAGCTGGCCGATTATGCTTATGTCCTCGAAACCGGCCATATCGTTATGTCCGGAGAAGCCCGCACTCTCCAGCAAGATGAAAAAATTGTGAAGGCCTATCTGGGAGTTCACTGAGGTCGTAATATCATATCTTACCGATCACATCCGCCGGACTAACCGGTATTGGGGCGTGGGAGGGAGCTTCCCACGCCTTTAATGAACCGACTTGGTCGGCCATCCTTCCGGATATTCGATATCCACGTTTTTCCGTTTGACTCTCAAGAGGCTTTGGATTAGGTAATTGGCAATATACCTATTCTGACGAGCCGAGACATCTATTTGAACATTCACTCTCACCCAAAACTTCCTTTCCCCATCGATCCAGATTTTTCCAGGCCGCTATATCCGCTGAGCGCCGTGGTCGGTCAGGAACAGATGAAAACCGCGCTTCTTTTGCTGGCCATTGACCATCATCTGGGGGGAGTGCTGCTGATCGGGGAAAAAGGCACGGCCAAATCCACCGCGGTGCGGGCCTTGACCGAACTGCTTCCTGCTATATCCGTAGTGGCCGGTTGTCCTTACCACTGTGATCCGGACCAGCCCATGGACCTATGCCCGAACTGCCGTCTCAAGCTGGAAGCCGGCGGAATACTGCCTAGAACCAATATAGCCACGCCCTTTTTAACTTTACCTTTAGGGGCGACGGAAGACCGGGTGGCCGGCGGGCTGGACCTGGAAAAATCCATGGCCGGCGGGCGGCCCATTCTTCAACCCGGTTTATTAGGCCAGGCCAATCGTGGTTTTTTGTATATCGACGAAGTCAACTTATTGGACCCATACCTGGCTCATCTGCTTTTGGATTCAGTGGAGACGGGTCGCCTAGTCGTCGAAAGGGAAGGGGTGTCCACCTGGCATCCGGCCAAGGTGGCCCTGATCGGAACCATGAATCCGGAAGAAGGTCCGTTAGGACCCCAACTTTCCGACCGTTTTGCCCTCGTGGTCAATATGGTCGGCGAGCAGGACCATACTCAACGCATGGAAATCATTCGCCGTCGTTTGGCTTTTGAAGCCGATCCGCCGGCTTTTCGACAACAGTGGCGGCAAGCCGGCATGTCCTGGCGACAACGACTGGAACAAGCCCGACGGATTTTGCCCAGCCTCCAGATTCCGCCGATTGTAAAAGATTATATCGCTCAACTGACCAGCCAAAGCCAAACCGCCGGCCATCGGCCGGATATTGCCCTGGCCAGGGCCGGCCGAGCCTTGGCGGCGTGGAGCGGAACCCATATTGTCCAGGAGAAAGACATCAGGGCGGTCTTTGATTTGGTCATGGCCGCGCGATCGACTCCACACAAAGAAAAAAAAATGACCGTAATCAAAGGGCAGGTGGAAGCCCCGCCGGCAACCTGGCAATCGGAAATCCCTTATGTTCCATCCTCGGCCCCGGAATTTCAACCCATTGGCGCGGTTGGCGATGAACACGCGGATCGAGAGCCAATATTTCGTCTTTATCAGCCCTTGGACGGATTCGAAGTAGTCACTCCGATCAACCGTCGGGAAGTCGGGCCAAAAAGTCGAAGTGGCCGTCGAACCGCCAGGACTACAGATCAGGGGCGAGGACGATACTATCGTTCCTCATCCGCGCGTTTGGGGCGACCGATCGCTTTTGACGCCACGATTCGGGCCGCGGCTCCCCATCAACCGGCGCGTCGCGCCGAAAACTCCAGGCCGGTAATCATAAAAAATCACGATGTCCGGGAAAAAGTGTTCCGCCAGAAAACCGGTCGGCTGATTCTGTTCGTGGTTGACGCCAGCGGGTCGGTGGGCAGTTATCAGCGTATGTCCGAAGCCAAAGCAGCGGCCATGTCTTTATTGACCGATGCTTATCGAAAACGGGATCGCGTGGCCTTGATATCTTTTAATGGAACCCGGGCGCGGCTCCTGCTACCGCCGACCAATAGCGTGGAGATGGCCGGCCGTCTGCTGAACGATCTGCCAACCGGCGGAAAAACTCCTTTAGCCGCGGCCCTCATCTGCGCTCATCGAATTTTAAGAGCCGAGATGGCCAAGGATCCCCATCTGACGCCGCTCGTTGTCATCATGACCGACGGCCGGCCTAACATTTCCCTGGAACCGGGAGTCGATCCGTGGCGGGAATCTTTATCCATGGCCGCGGATCTGGGCAAGGACCGCCGACTGCGCTTTTTAGTCGTCGATACCGATCACGGCCACTATGCCGATTATAAATTGACCACCGATCTGGCTCGGAATCTCTGCGCCGGTAAGGTTTCCCTGGAAGACATCCGGGCCGGTCGGCTGGAACGTTTGTTGGAATCAATGGTGTGACATGAACCGTATCTTTCCCTTTCCCGCGTTGGTCGGGCAAGACTTGTTAAAACTCGGACTGATTCTGACCATTATTAATCCATCCTTGGGTGGAGTATTGATCCGTGGCGAAAAAGGCACGGCCAAATCCACGGCCGTCCGTGGTCTGGCCGAACTCCTGCCCCAATTAAAAGTCGTTTCGGGTTGTCGATTTTCCTGTCATCCCGACCACAAGGAACGACTTTGTTCGGAATGTCAGGCCCGACTTCGGCAGGGGAGTCACCTGATCAGCGAAGAGCGGCGGACCCGAGTGGTGGAACTTCCCATCGGCGCGACCGAAGACCGCGTCCTCGGCACCTTGGATTTGGAAGGGGCCATTACTGAAGGCACCAAGCGCTTTGAACCGGGTATATTAGCCCAGGCCAACCGCGGTATTCTATACGTGGATGAAGTCAATCTCCTGGATGATCATCTGGTGGATGTTCTGCTGGATGCCGCAGCCATGGGAGTGAACATCGTGGAACGGGAAGGGATTTCTTTCAGTCACCCGGCGCTCTTCACCCTGGTGGGGACCATGAATCCCGAGGAAGGTGAATTGCGGCCGCAATTGCTGGACCGTTTCGGTCTGTGCGTGAAAGTGGAAGGCTTGTCCGATCCGGCCTTACGACGGGAAATTATCGTGCGCCGTTTGGCGTTTGATGCCGATCCGGAAGAATTCACCAATAATTGGCGGACACAGGGCCAGGAGCTCGCCGGCCGTATCGTCACGGCCCGCAACCTGTTTCGTGAAGTTCAGATTTCGGAGGCCTCTTTGCGCAGAGCTGTGGAGATTTGCCTGGCCTTGGGAGTGGATGGTCACCGAGGCGACCTGACGGTAGTAAAAACGGCCATGGCCTTGGCGGCTTTTAACGGGCGGACAACGGTCGAAATAGGGGATATCGAGCAAGCCGCGGAATTGGCTCTTCCCCATCGGGTACGCCGACGTCCTTTCCAGGAAGTGGAATTCGGCGTCTTGGAAAAAATGGAAAAATCCTCAACAAAATAATCTTGTTTGGTCCGGATTTTACTTGACCGGCCACTTGGCTATATCTATAATTATTTATATAGTTTATGCGTGTGGACTTTTACTGATCGGCAACTATGAACATGGATTCAGGAAAAAGTTCGAGAATAATTCATTTTGATCGGCATCAAATCGGGGAAACCGGAGGGATTTTTAAATGCGACAGCGTATTGTTTTCATGATCTGTATCTTGACCCTGATCAGCACCATCATGGTTTCCACGGGTTTCGCCTTTCAGAATGAACCTCCCGGATTTCGAGGCATTCCTTGGGGAACTTCGATCAAAGACTATATCGATAAAGACAACAAGATAAAAGTCACTTTGGACAATCCGGCCGGGTTTGAAATGGAAAACACGGGGATTAATTTGGTTTTTCAGAAAGAAAGCGGAGATTTCAAAGACTATTATCGAGAAGGCGAGCGGTTGTCTTTCGCTGATGCTCCAGTGGATTCCATCACTTACAGCTTTTATAAAGACCGCTTTTTCCGAGTGATGATCAAGTATAGCGACATGTGGAATTACGAGAATATCAAGAAACAATTGTTTTTTGTTTACGGACCGGCCGGAGAGGCGCCAAACTCTCCTAAAACGTGGTGGTGGTTTGGAAAGAATGTATCCATTGGCCTCAACTACTCCATATACTCCCGCGGCGGGTCGATAAGCTACATCTATTCGCCGATACAAAGAGATAGAGAATCCGATCAGAAAAAAGCCGCCAGAAACGGGACCGAGGATTTTTAGCCCGCGGGATTTACCAAGGCCGTAGTCAATAGTCTAACCGGCTAGTCACGGTTCAGGATTATTATCGATATCTTTATCCGGGACGGCCGCCATGGTGGCTAACGCGATGGCCACCATGACTTCTTCATTTTTTCTCACATCATAGACTTCCGCCTGACAAATCAAAACTTTGCGCCCGGGCTTGATCACGCGAGCCCGGCATGCCAGGCTCTGACCGTAAGCAGGCCGTAGAAAGTTAATTTTAAACTCGACAGTCAAAATGCGCAGATTCTCGGCCACCATGGTAAAGGCGGCGTAACCGGCGGTGTGGTCGGCCATGGTGGCCATCATTCCGGCGTGGACAAAGCCGTCCTGCTGCCGATGTTCTTCCCGGAGGTCGACCCGGGATTCCATTAGGCCCTGACCGATTTTGATCGGTCTAAAACCGCAGAAGGCAATGAATCCCTTGGAATATTCCTTCATTAAATATTCTTGACGTTCTTTGGAAATCTCCTGACCCATGGATTACCTCCGAAAGTTCTCTTCAATGACCGTTAGTAATATAAGGTTATCCAAAGGACGATCTGCTTGGGATCGTTGTTTGGATAAGGAAAAAAGTGTAAATTTCGAGTGATGACCATCAAGTCGATATGAACTCGATCGCGGTTTGATGCTAGTATAGGTAATTATTATCCGCGAATGGATGTTATTATACCGAAGTAAATGATTTTGTGCGCACACAAAGATTTTGGACCGGAGAATGAACATTCAGGTGAGCGTATCCCCCATAGCTGGCCGGGGGGTTAGCGAGCAAAAAAACTTAAATGCCGTTCATTCCTTACATGTCGAAGATTTCTCCCAGCTCGCCGCGAGGAGCTCCAATCTCTTGAAACAGGAGGACTAGCTGAAAATGCTCACTTTGGAAGATTTAAAAACCAGACCGGATATTGTCTCGAGTATCGACTGGGAAATGACACCGCAGCAAGCGTTTGAAGCCTATCAACTCAAGTCCATCAACGCCTGGAAATATCGTTCCTTACCGGAAGTTTCTCTTTTCGTGATTTACGTATTTAAAGGGCAAGCCAGACTAGTCTTGGTATCACGGACCCTGAAAGATACTCGAGAAATAGCGGAAATCCAAGTTCCGGAACAATTGTTGCGCTCCTGTGTAACATCCCAAGGCGGGGATAACCCGGCCCGCGGGCAATATCCGATTAACGAATCTCTGCGCGCCTGGTTGAAACAAGAGTTGGGACTTTAATTTGGATTGAAGCTCTCCGCAACAGGCTATGGGGAATGCGCCCTTCTGAATATTCAACCGGCAAGGTCAAGACTTTGCTTCGGCGGTTTTGAGTTTGGGCGTTTTATGGCGGTGATAGGCCGTGAGCCAATGAGCCAAGTCGGCGAAATTTTCGGCGGCGACCTGCTGAAAAACAACCTGCTTTTGTTTGCGATCCACCAGACCTCGACCGAGAAACTGCAAGCGGATGCTGTGCGGGCCGGGAATCATCCGGTCAGCTGTTAGCGACATGACCCGACGGCCGGTGATCAGGCGGTCTAAACTCACGACCTTGACCCGAAGAAAAAATTCGTCCAATACGTTTTGAACATCCAAACCGGTCAAGGGCAACCGGAAATATACATAGGTTTCGTCCCCGGCCCGCAATTTGACTTCAGCGGTTTTAGCATGTAAAACCACTTGCATACCACCGATGCTGATATCCGAGACTTCGGCCGAATATAGCCGACGAAATAAATTCAAAGGTAACGGCGGGGCATGATGATGAACCGGTTCGAAGAAGACCACGGAAAAAGCATATTCGCCTTCCGGGGCCAGGCGCAGGTAGCGCCGTTTTTGGCCCATGGCGATAGTCTCCGGCAAGTTAAGGCGTAACGCTCTGGCCCTCTTGCCATAATTATCAGTGTAATCAATATATTTAGATACAGAATCAAAAGCATAGGATTCGTGTTGACCATGATCGGTGATGCGGAAGGAAACACTGACCTTTTTTTGAAAAAAATCCAGGTTGGGGTCTATATAAGGAGCTATTTCGACTTCAATTTCGTCATCCCAGTTGATGCCGAGCGCCTGGCCTCTGTATATTTCCCGATAATCCGGGTCATGAACAACAATATCGTAAATACTTCTAAAATCTATGGACCGATTGATGAGATCACGGATATCGTCCTGAAGAGTGACCCGGAGCATATCGGCCGGCCCCTCGGCCTGTCGGGCGCGTTTTACCAGGTAGAATAACAAACCTATCAGTATTATCACTACGATAAGCAGCGCCGTGATGACCAGGAGGATGGAAACCCAATCGTAATGCTCGCTTAGTTTGTCGACGCCGTTTTTCACCGCGGCCGGGATACCGGGATCGATTCCTTGGACCTGACTTAAGAAAAGGAATATTTCCAAGATCAAGAACACCGGGGTTTCCAATTCTCCAGCTATCTGATCCCAAGCCGCCGGGGATAGCGGAAGTTTAATACGACTTTATGATCGAATCATAAATGGAGTGACAAATCCTCAACATGTGAGGAGCGAATTCGATTTAATCTTTTTGCTCGCTCATCCCCTGGCCCGCTATGGGAGATGCGCTCGATGGCGTGTTCAAAAGACATCCGAATGTTTGAATTTGGTAACGATTTATTAAAATAATCCGGCGCCGGATGTGCGAAAACACAGCCGGATCGATCAAGCCCTAATCCGCAGTCTCACTGTATTGGTTAAAATTTAACGACTTTGATCAAGCCTTCGTCTTTCAATCGACGAAGGTCCAGCGCCTGAAAAATCTTGCGCTCCATCGCTGCCAAAGTCGTTTGAAATTCATTGACTTCATCAGCCCCACCGGGCCAAGCTTGGGGGGTCGTGGCCATTTTCCGACCCTGAATCAGCACGGCCTCGATTTTATTACGTGGAACATCCAGGTCCGCATAGATGTTTTCTAATAATCGATTTAATTCCTGAATGATACTTCGACCGATTTCATTTGGGCGGGCGAGTTCATGGGGATTATAGATGTCCGGTGTCATATTTTCGACATGAACCTTTAGTCGGTTGACATTGGTCGTCTAGAACGGTCCGTCAAGCCCAGAGTAAAAAATCCGCGAGAATTATACCGGAAAACTGTTTTGGTCTAAGGCCAATATCTTCTTTGATCCCTTTTGGACCTTGCAGCCGGCATGGTTTTGGTTACAAGTGTTATCAGGATCGGGTTTGCTTCGCCGGCGAAAAGCTGTTTGGATGAGATATGAAACTTCAAAATATCCAGTACGGTTACCTAGGTTGGTCTCGATTACTCACCTCGGGCTTTTTCATCCGCTTCGGATTTATTCTTACACTCAATACAAAGAGTCGTTACCGGTCTGGCTTCCAGTCTTTTAATGCCAATCTCTTCTCCGCATTCTTCGCAGATACCAAAAGTGCCGCTTTCGATTCTTTCCAGGGCTTCATTGATTTTTTGCATCAATTTTCTTTCCCGATCGCGAAGACGCAGGATAAAATTTCTATCAGACTCAACCGAAGCCCGGTCGGTTGGGTCAGGGAAGTTTTCCTTGGAATCGGTCATGTCAGTAACTGTGGCATCGGCATGCCCCAAAAGTTCCGATCGGCGCGCTAACAAAAACTTCCTGAAGTATTCAGTGGTATTCTGGTCCATTGGTTCTTCTCCCCGCCGCAGCCATGTGGCTGAACTATGGGCTAATAAAATTTTATTCTGATATCATAGTTTGTTATATTTGTAAAATCTTTTCTGATCTATAGTTGGGTTTGTAGCCTCCTGTGCTGGTTCGGCCAAATGCTTGCCGCGCTCGGCGCCCGACTGACAATGGGAACTCCAGTTTTTTTACCTGAGGGTTCCCATTGCGATCAAACTAGAATTTTGAAAAAGATTGATTCCTGGTTTATCCGCTTGGTCGCAACATGTTATCGGGCGAGATTATTGGTGTTTCACGGCGATGCAGGCGTCAGGGGTCTTTCGATTTTGATGCCGGTCAACGGCAACTTGGCTATCGGCTGATCCCCGCTTGCCAGGTTCCGCTTCGACCGCCTGATTTGGCCACAAGCCTGATCTCGGAAATGACCATGCCTTTTTCCACGGCTTTGGCCATATCATATATGGTTAAGGCCGCCGCCGCCACCGCGGTTAAAGCTTCCATTTCCACTCCCGTCCGACCTTCACAACGGACCTCGGCTTTGATATCGATCCGGCCTTGTCCAGGTTGTGGTTCCAGAGTAAGCTCCACATGGGAGAGGCTCAAAGGGTGGCATAGGGGAATAAGGTCGGAAGTTTTTTTGGCGGCCATGATCCCGGCCAACCGAGCTGTCGTCAAGGCATCGCCTTTTTTCAAGCCACCGCTGGTGATCAAAGCCAGGGTTTCTTCAGAAAGTAATACCGCTCCCACAGCCATGGCCCGCCGTGAAGTGATCTCTTTATCCCCCACATCGACCATGCGGACCCGTCCGTCGGCATCCAGGTGAGTCAGTTCAGGAGGGGAGGTCATCAGGCTAAGGCCTCCTTGATGTAATCGCTGGCTCTTTGCGTCCATGTTTTTTTGTCTTTTTTCTCTTTTTCGATTTCCGCGAATTCCCTGAGCAACTCTTCCTGCCTCTTGGTCAGATTGACAGGGGTCAGGACCTGTATCTCCATCGCCTGGTCGCCTCGTCCATAGCCTCGCAGGCTGGGGAAACCATCGCCGCGAAAGCGCAGGACTTCTCCGCTATTTATTCCTTTGGGGATTTTCAGTGTATTGCTCCCGGACAGCGTCGGCACTTCTATTTCCGCACCCAGAGCGGCATCAACCGCCGAAATCGGGATACGGCACCAGACGTTATCGCCGTCCCGCTGAAAAAAATCGTGCGGTTTTAAATGAACGACCACATAGAGGTCGCCGGCCGGGCCGCCGTAACGGCCTTCTTCACCTTCACCCTTGAGGCGTAATTTGGATCCGGTATCCACACCGGGGGGAATCCGAACGGAAACCATCTTTTGTTTTTCCACACGTCCCTGGCCGCTGCAAGTGCGGCAAGGATCGGTCACAATCTGTCCCTGACCGCCGCAGGTAGGACAAGTCGTGGCCAAGCGGAAAAAGCCCCGGGATTGATAATACTGCCCCTGACCGCCGCAAGTGGAACAAGTACGCCGTTGGCCGGAAGCCGACCCGGTGCCGTTACACTGGGGGCAATTTTCTTCCCGAGGAATTTTCAGCTCTATTTCTTTACCGGTGGCCGCATCGATAAACTCGATTTCCAGATCATAGCGCAGATCCCGGCCCTTGGCCGGTCCACCACGTCGGCGTCGTCCCGTGCCGAAAAATTCTTCGAACAAGTCTCCGAAACTGGAAAAAATGTCATCAAAATCGCCAAAGCCGCTGAAGCCGGTATTTTTTAAGCCATCGTGGCCATAGCGGTCGTAAATTTGACGTTTTTCCCGGTCGCGCAACACTTCGTATGCTTCAGCCGCTTCCTTGAAATTTTCTTCAGCTTCCTGGTCCCCCGGGTTGCGATCGGGGTGATATTTAAGCGCCAAGGTGCGATAGGCTTTTTTGATCTCGTCTTCACCGGCCTCTCGGCTCACACCTAAAATTTCATAGTAATCTTTTTTAGCCATTGGTTTCCTCGATGACGCCGCTGTTTAACTTAAATCAAGAGGGAGAGATTCAAGTTGTTTCGCCGCCTGAATAGCAAAAGATGTTTTGCCAAGCTCCGCGGCCTTCTGGACGAGACGTTCCAGCTCATTCCGATTAGGCATCCGGCCCAGATTTTTCGTGGTTTTCAACAATAAAAAGTAATCTCCCTCGTTTATAACCTGTTCCACTAGAGAATCAATCCCTTCAGCGTCTCCGGATTTGCTCAGAAAGTCCACGGCATCGGAAATAAAACCTTCCTGAACCATTTGGTGAGCGATTTGACGATATTTGTCCGGGGCCTGTTGGGTGGAGTTAAGTAACTGACGGCGAGTCAGGCAGTCAAGCATTAAAGGCATACACTTCACCACATTCAAATAAATTGGAGTTCCCCGCCGTGAGCCGTGGGGAATCTTCGACATGGAGGGAACGAGCGCGCGAAATTATTTTGCTCGTTAACCCCGCGGCAGGCTGGGAGAATGCGCTATCCTGCCTGTTCATGGTTCCATGTCGGCGTAGCCACGTCGGGTCGCGAAAAACTGTAATATCCCCATGACCTTCCTTCCAGGTTTCTGGCGAAATCTTTCAGGCTGAGACAACGTGGCGGTGTTCCCTCGAAGCATAATTCGACCATGGGTCCAAGAACTGAATTATTCCTCGAAATACTCGTCATCGATCTGTTCGACGATTTCCATTTCTTCCTGAGGCGTCGGTTCATGCTGATCTATGTTCTGGGCCGTGATGAGTCTGGAGGCTATCTCCCGCAAGGCAAGAACCACGTCTTTGTTATCGCAATCGTATAGCGGCGTCGCGCCTTGTCGTAATTGACGCACTCGTCTGGCCGACAGGTGTACCAGCTGAAAACGATTTTCCACTTGTTCCAAACAGTCTTCCACGGTAATACGGGCCATGAGGTAGACCTCCTTTAAGCCTATTTCTTTGAAGAATCCGACTCTGGGGCAGGTCGAATTTCCTCGGGGAGATGATTGATTATAGATGATTGCTCAACTAACATTACCGGGCCGTCCGCGACGCGCACGGCCACGTACTTCTCGTCCGTCGGTTTTAAATTAACGAAAAACCGAGTTGACGGTCCTTCATTTCCGGAAAAATCAATAACCAGGTCCGGTGATTTCATTCCATATTTTTCTATGTTTTCCGGTTGAGCGTCCAACACGCGGGCATATTTCAGATTAGACATGCTCAACAGAAAAGACTCCACGTTCCGATCTTGACTCTTGGAATTGGCCGGCTCGACTACTTCCCACAGATCAGTATCTTTGACCTTGACCTTCTGGGCTTTAAATTTGGATTCACCGCGGGTGATGGTCAGAGTCTTAAGATCGCGGGTATCCAGAGTAAGAATATGACGATCCCGAATATCCTCAGCGGTTTTATCCAACAAAGCGACTAGATCGTCGCCGACGAGCATAATTTCCGGTCGTTCCGAGCTTTTTGTCCAATAGCCTTCTATTTCTTTTTTAGTTTGATCATCGGCTGAAACTTTTTCCTTGGCGCGGCCGATTGTCAACTCCGTGCTGATTTTTCCAGCGGACAAAACCTGAATTTTGGCCTTAGGCTGCTCAAAGCCGTATTCCTTTTCGTCAGCCGGTGTGGTGACAAATTCCTTGACTCGACCTTTAAGGGCCCGGTAAATGATTTTCTGCATTTCGTCTTCATCCGCCGGACCTGGACCGGGTTTTACCATATCCCAGCGTCTTATCCCTTTTTTGCTGACTTCCACTTCTTCCCGGCCGGCTATACGTAATCCATCTATCTTGTCGGCAGGCGCTAAAACCATGGACTTGTCCCGCAGGTCAAAAAGGGTTTTGTTCAAGTCATTGCGCAGGCCGGAGGTCACGGTAAAAACCTGATTGTTGTCCGTCAGTTTGGCGTAATAGAGTTGCCCCATGGGGTTTTCATTCCCGATAAAAAGCGTCGGGGCTAGATATTTTTTTTCAGCCATCAGGCTGACGGCGATGCCTGGCTGATCCAGACCGAATTCCGCCAAGTTATTTACCGGTTCAGTAAAAACGCGGTCCTTTTTTCCTTCCACCGCTCCCCGGATCAATCCTTCCACCGCCCAGCGGTCAGCCGGAGTGTTGACCGGAGATGTCAAGCGCCATTGGTCGGCCCCCTCCTTGATAATCCGCATCTCGGTTCCGCCGACCCGGCATTTGATTTCGGTGACCTGATCGAAATTGAGCTCAAATATCTTGGTTTGGGCTTCTTTGAGTTTGTTCTCCTTTTCGATCAGTTGGACCTCATAAAAATAATAGAACAGTCCCAAGACGATCAAAACCGCAAAATATACAACCAGTGAACGTAGTTTCATTGTTGTCTTCTCCGGGAAGTCAAAATCAAGACACCAACGACCAGGATAATTAAAGGAATTATCACCACGGGAATCCAAAAAATCAGTCGAATTTGCGCTTGGGAAAGCATCAAGGGCTGCGAGGCTTGATCTTTAGCGCGGATGGCCATCAGATCGGCTTCTTCGGCCAACCAGCTCAGGGAATTCATGAATAAATCGCTGTTACCCTGCAAATTTAAATAAGAATTGACCGCAAAGGCCGAGTTGCCAAAAACAATGATTTTGCCTTCCTTTTCCTTTTGGTCCGTCTCTTCGGGTTTAGGAGCGGATTCTTTATCTTTCTTATCCGACGCGGCAGCCTTAATGGTCCCAACCACCGCCACGGAGACCGGACCCTTTATATCCTTGTCAGCATCAAATTCCGCTCGGCCTTGTTTTAAGGTTTCCAGGTCGGTTTCGGCCCAGGATTGATCACTGGTGGAAGCCAGGGTAACCGCTTTCACGCCTTCGATTTTATTTTTATCGACGGTCACGGAACGGGCCAATGGAAAAAACGAGGCCATGTTAAAGTTTTCCGTAATCGGATGCTGGGTATACTGGGCGACTAAAGGCGTCAGATAGTCGGCGCCGAAAAGACGACTCATCTTGTCGACAATGATGTCATCGCCGATTTTCACGTTAAACTTGGTCATGAATTTTACTAATTCAGGAACCGTCTGCGGATCGATCAGGAACAGGGCTTTGCCACCCTGGTGCAAATAGCGGTCCAACGCCTCGATTTCCTTGGGCATTAGATCCTTTTGCGGGCCGGCGATGACCAGGGCCGACGTGTCCTTGGGCACCTCTTGTTCCTGGAGCAGCAGGAGCGTCTTGATGTCGTAGTTTTTATCTCCTAATAAGGTCTTGACCGAACTATAACCGTTTTTGCCGAACTCTTCCAGATTACGTTCCCCATGCCCCGTTAAAAAATAAATCGCTTTTTTTCCGGATTTCGTTACCCGGAGAATGGCGTTGGTCAGGTGGTCTTCCGTCAGGCTCGTGATTTTTTCATTTTTGCCCGAGGTGTCTATGACCACGGTATCATATCGGGTTATCGCCGCATTCTTGGCTCGGGCCGGATTACGATCCGGGTCGACAATTTCGTATTTGAACAATCGCGACACATGCGCGTATTGATCAAACAAGTCTTTTCCTTTTTCCTTGGCTGGACCTTCACTTTGGAAAAAGCCGGTCACACGGACTTCGAGCTTGAGCCCTTCCAAAATTTTAATGGTTTGAGGCGACAAACTATAACGTTTGTTGGTGGTCAGGTCATATCGGGCGCTGTGTCTCGAGGTCAAGACCGCGATAATAACCACGATAGCCAATACGATGATCACCCCCAAGGCGGACCCGGCTCCGAACTTGGCCGAACGACTGGAGATAAAGATTCTGATTTCGTTCAGATGATTAAGAGAATACAGCGCCAGGCAGATCACGGCCAGGGCCCAGGGGATCACATAAAATCCAGGGTACTCCGAGGCCATGCCGAGACCCAAGCCGCCGCCCAGTATGAGCAGTACGCCGATGAGGCCTAGATGACGGGTGAAATTTTTCATTTTAAGCCCTCCATCTCTTTGTTTCCAGACTGCGCAAGGTCAGGAACAGGAAAAAGAAGACAAAGAGAAGGTAATACACGACGTCGGCGGTATCGATGATACCTTTGGCAAAATTGAGAATATGCTTGACCAGGGCCAGGTAATCCAAGAGTTCGGACCAGGGAGGCCCCATGGAGGACGAGGACCAGCTGACCACCCAAAACAGTAATAATACTCCGAAGCTGATCGCCGCCGCCACGATCTGGTTTTCGGTCAGCGAAGAAATAAAGACGCCTAGGGCCAGAAAGGCCGCTCCCAGCAAGAATATACCCAAATAGCCGGCCATGACCACGCCGAAATCCCCAACCCCCATGCCCCATAGCAGAAGATGGTAAAATCCGGTCAGAGCGATCATAAAAGCAAAAACCGTCAGAGCGGCCAGGTATTTACCCAAAAGGACTTCCAGGTCCTTGATCGGATAGCTCAAGAGTAGTTCATAAGTCCCGGTTTTTTTCTCTTCGGCAAACAGGCGCATGGTCAATAAGGGGAGCATAAGGAGCATGACCACGCTGATGTTGCCGAACATGGGAGTTAACACCAAATCGATCAAATTCAAGCCTTCCATCATCGGGTTACGGGCCGTTTGATAGCTGACTAAGACATAGTAAGCGACCGAACTGTAAAAAAAATAACCGGCGATAATTAGAAAAATGACCGATACGGCATAGGCGATGGGAGAAGTGAAGTAAACCTTGATCTCTCTTTTGAAGACCGGCCAGAAGTTACTCATGGTTGGCCGCCTCCTGTTCTTCTTTATGTTCTTCTTTGGTCACCAATTTCAGGAAAACATCCTCTAACGAAGCGGTCAGGGGAGTCATCTCATAAAGGTCCCAACCGGCCGCGCAGATGGTTTTCGCCAGTTGGGGCCGAAGATCGGTGGAAGATTCCACTATCAAATAATCGGAGTCGTCTGGTGAAACGGTGGTAACTCCGATACACCCTTGAAGCGTCTTAACCACTTCTTCAACCGGACCGCCGATTTTCATTTTTATTCGATTGGCTCCGGATAGCTGAGCGCTCAAATTTTGCGGCGTGTCTTCCGCCACGACACGTCCCTGGTTGACAATGACGACGCGCTGGCAGGTCATGGAGACTTCCGGCAGAATATGAGTGGACAGAATTACTGTTTTTTGTCCGGCAAAGCTTTTAATGACATTTCTGATTTCGTTGATCTGTTTGGGATCCAAACCGATGGTCGGTTCATCCAGAATCAGAACTTCCGGGTCCCCGATCAAGGCCTGAGCCAGGCCGACTCTTTGCCGGTAGCCTTTAGAGAGTTTTTTGATATAGCGTTTTTCCACGCTGCGCAGTTGACAGGAATCAATAGCCGACCCCACGGACTGGAGTCGTTTGCCGCGTCCTACACCTTTGACTTCCGCCACGAAACGCAAATACTCTTCTACGATCATATCCCCGTATAGAGGAACATTTTCCGGGAGATATCCGATTTTTTTGCGCACGGCCAAGGAGTTTTCAAAAACATCCGAACCGGCCACCCGGGCCGTTCCGCTGCTCGGGGGATAAAACCCGGTCAGAACGCGCATGGTGGTTGTCTTTCCCGCGCCGTTCGGACCAAGGAACCCTAAGATTTCTCCGGAATTAACCCGGAAGGAGATGTCGCGTACCGCGGAAATCCGACCGAAATTCTTGGAAATATGTTCTACATCAATCATTGGTCTTGCACCCGCATATCAAACTTAGTTAGACCGTCTTAAAAAAAACAAACTAGTTTAATAACACATAACCATAGCTTCCGCAAAACTATTTTATCAAACTGATTTGCTGATGATACTTACATCGGCTGATCGCTCCTTGAAGATAGGTGGTGGGTTTGAGAGCAATTCTCCTTTGACATCCCGATCGAAATGAACTTTTCATAAGCATTGGGCAGGTCTTGTCAAGTCATTTCGAAATTTGTTATTATCAATAATCATTAACGGCTCAAATGCAAGGGCTGAGGCAAATTTAGAATGAAAAAGGGATTTTTTTGTTATCTCAAGTAAATAGTGGGGCTCTTCTCGGAATTGAGGGCTACAAGGTCGAAGTCCAAGTTGATGTGGCTCGCGGTTTTCCTTCCTTTGCCACGGTCGGGCTACCGGAGGGGGCGGTCAGGGAAAGCAAGGATCGGGTCAAGGCCGCGCTCAAGAACTGCGGCTATAAGTATCCTCGGGAAAGGATCACGGTCAATCTAGCCCCGGCCGATATGAGAAAAACCGGAGCGGGCTTTGATTTGCCGATTGCTATCGGCTTGCTGGCCACCCAAGGAGTCGTTCCTCCGGAACGTTTAGCCGAGTATCTGATCGTGGGAGAACTTTCCCTGGACGGGAGACTTCAACCGGTTAAAGGAGCATTATCTCTGGCCATGGCCGCTCGGGAAGCCGGTTTGCAGGGTATAATTCTCCCGGCTTCGAACGGAGCCGAAGCGGCCGTGGTTCGGGAAATACAGGTCCTGCCCGGGGAATCTCTGCCGAATATCATTGAATTCCTCAATGGACATGACGCGTTGCAGCCATTGACCGTTGATTTGGACACCATATTCAGCGACCATTACCAGACTCAACTCGATTTAAACGATGTCCGCGGCCAGGAATCGGCTAAACGGGCCCTGGAAGTCGCTGCGGCCGGCGCGCATAATATGTTGATGATCGGTCCGCCGGGATCGGGCAAGACGATGTTGGCCCAGCGCCTGGCCTCCATATTACCGCCGCTGACTTTTGAAGAATCCTTGGAAACCACTCGAGTTTTCAGCGCTGTGGGGCTGGTGCCCCCTAAAAGTGCCTTGGTGACCGCTCGCCCTTTTCGATCTCCTCATCATACCATTTCCGATGCCGGATTAATCGGCGGCGGCACTTACCCTCGACCAGGGGAAGTCTCCTTGGCCCATAACGGGGTTTTGTTTTTGGATGAACTACCGGAATTTAAAAAAAGTGTCCTGGAAGTCATGCGTCAACCGTTGGAAGATGGACGGGTCACTATCGCTCGTGCCGCGGTATCGCTGATTTTCCCGGCCCGTTTCATGTTGGTGGCGGCCATGAACCCTTGCCCCTGCGGCTATTACGGCGATCTGATCAAACCTTGTACATGTAACCCCGGCCAGGTGCCAAAATACCGCGCCCACGTGTCCGGTCCGCTTCTGGATCGCATCGACATGCATGTAGAGGTGCCGGCGGTCAAATACAAGGATTTGGGGACGGAAACCAGTGGGGAATCATCGCGGATCATTCGCCAGCGGGTTGCGGCGGCCAGACAACTTCAGGTCGAACGTTTGAGCCCATTTGGTCTGCATGCCAATTCTCAAATGCTGAGCCCGCAGTTACGTCAATTTTGTCAGTTGGACTCCTCGGGAAAACATTTGTTGGAAACCGCCATGCAACGTCTGGGACTCTCCGCCCGCGCTTATACCCGCAGCCTGAAACTGGCCAGGACCATTGCCGACTTGGAAGGAGCAGGAGAGATCAAGAGTCACCATGTCAGCGAGGCCATAAGTTATCGCAGCCTGGACCGCGCTGGTAAATAAAAAGAGCTGCCTTTTTTATTAGTCTTTCTTCTCGGGCATAATCATTTTTGTAACGGAATGAATAGTTATAGTGGTTCTCGAAAGTTTCTTCGTTTTAAAGTATCATTGTCATTTCGAGGAGCGGCCACAGGCCGCGACGAGAAATCTCCAACACTACCAAATCACAATGAGATTTCTCCCTTCGGTCGAAATGACCGACCGGGG
>JADFXS010000192.1:0-2086 GCA_015233515.1 Deltaproteobacteria bacterium
ATATCAGGTATACACCGAACCAGGCCGCTGGATATGCAACGACGCCATGCATATTCTGCTGATGGTTCTAGACGTAAAAGGCGACGATCTCGCCATCACGGACGGAGGCGGCAATATGGTTGGCTGGGAGCGATTTGAAAGCGAGTATTTCCCGCTTATCAACCTATCGCGACCGGGAATGACGGAGAACCCGATTCTGGTCCTGGGATCGCTCTGTACCCCCCATGATCTCTGGGGACATTCATTTTTCGGCCAAGACATCCGGATTGGCGACGTCCTCCTGATTCCCATGCAGGGGGCCTATACATACAGCCTGCGGCAGCAGTTCATCAAGCCTATCCCTGGCGCGATTTTCGTCCCGGCCGCTAACGAGGCCGGAGTGAACGAGGAACCAGATTGATGAAACCGGACGAATCCACGCCTTTAAACGATTCGCGATCCGCCACCATGAAGGGTGGTACAATCTTTTCACTGTATGCCGATTTGTGGAAGCTTCTAAAGCCGGGCATGGCCGGCCATGGCGGCGCCATGGTGGCCGCATATCTGTTGTCCCTGGCCGGGATAGTCGCGACCTTCAGCGGCCCCTGGTTTTTAGCCGCCATACTGGACCAGGCTCTGCCGGCCCGCAATTCTCTTCAGTTTTTCCAGGAAGCGGCGGGGGTGCTGTTCAGTCTGGCTGCCTACTTTATCTGCTCCTTACTGAAAACTTATTATTTGTCCGCATTATCGGAACATCTCTTTCTATCCCTGCGGATACGGTTGGTATCGACGCTGTTAAAAAAAGCGGCCCGTTTCTTTTCGCGACACGAAACCGGAGACCTGATTACCAGGGTCTCCAATGACACCGAGCATCTTTCGCAACTGGTTTTCGATTACGTTTTTGCCGGCCTGAACGGCTTGACCATGATCGTATTGTTCGTGATCCTGATGTTGACCTGGGAATGGCGCCTGGGGCTTTATACGACATTGACGCTTCCCGGTTACGTCCTGCTCCTCTCACTTATGCAGAAACCGATATCCCGGGCGGCTAAAACCGCGCGAGCCAGGCTCTCGGACCAGAATGACACAATGCTCGACATCCTTTCCGGAGTCAAGGAGATCAGATTTTATCAGCAGTTCATCGCGGCCAACCGACGATTCTCGGACATGGCGGGACAGTTCACCAAGGCCAACGTACGTTCCATTCTGATCGGGGAATGGTCCTTCAATACCATCGAGCTGTTCTCGCGCTTTATTACTATGGCGCCCTTTCTGATAGGCGGCTATTGGATTTGTACCGGCCGCGAATCGATCACTGTCGGCACCTTGATCGCCTACAACCTTTATCTGACTTACATCGCTTACTCCCTTGAAGTGGTCAATGTGGGCGTGACCAAGCTCGCCCAGGCGGGCTCGCTCATCCAAAGGATACGAGAGCTCCTTGACTAACCGGAAGAAGAATTCGGGCAGCCGGGAAATATAGCCGATATCATGGAGACGGCGCGCATTGAATTCCGTGATGTCTGCTTTAGCTATGATCCCGCCAAACCGGTTCTCACGGATTTCTCGCTTATCATCGATCCGGGAGAAAAGGTAGCGCTGATGGGGCCGAGCGGGACCGGAAAAAGCACGATCATTGATTTACTGATCAGGCAGATCAAGCCGGATCAGGGGGAAATTCTCTTCGACTCCCGGCCGATCCATGAGTACCTCCTGCCCATGTATTTGCTCAATTTTGCCTGTGTCCGGCAAAAACCTTATATCTTCAAGACCAGTATTCGAGAAAATATCGCTTCGGGTTGGTATGGAGCGCCTCTGGACGTCATCATCGATATCGCCAAAAGGGTGCGTCTGCATGAAACCATCCTCAGCCTGCCTTACGGATACGACACGGTTATCGGCGCCCACGGGTTGGAAATGTCAGGCGGGCAACTACAACGCCTTGCCCTGGCCCGGGCGTTGGTGCGTGATCCCGCGATTCTCCTCCTGGATGAGTTCACTTCCGCCCTTGATCGCGGAACTGAAGAGGAGATTTTGAATGATCTGCTTCAGAATTTTCAGAAACAGACCATCCTCTGCGTAACTCATTCGCCGGCCGTGGCGAATC
>JADFXS010000192.1:2140-5605 GCA_015233515.1 Deltaproteobacteria bacterium
ACCGGCTTCTTGAAGAAAAGCCGCTCCGACGACCCGGAGGCGGCCTCCTTTCTTCAAGTGTTTTTCGATTGCCGCCGCGCCGGCATCGAAGAGGCGCTTCTCGGCTAAAGCGATGATATCGAAACTTCGAACCATCACCGATCTCGCGGAAGCGGAAGCGCAATGGCGGGCCCATATCCCCCCGGAGACGATTTTTGACCTGTGGGAGGTGAGGATGGCGTTTCACCGGCACTTTGGGCGACCCTTACGTTTTTTAGCGGGTAACACCGAAAATAATAAATTTTTTTTGCCTTTAAGTTGGGTGGAGGAAAAAGGTGCGTGGTGCTTCTTTCCGGGAGAGACCTGGTCGAACAAGACTTGGCTGGAGCAAAACCGCCTTTACTGTGAATATATTGATAAAGAAAGTCTTACCTCGGAACTTGGAAGCGATTTCCATCTAGGCTTTGTCCGGTCGGCTCCGGATAGCCTGCCCGTTTTGGAGGTGGACGAGATCGGCTACCTGTTTTTTCCCCACTGCTATCGATACGATATGGAAAACTGGTGGGCTGATCTTGGACACAAGCACGCGAAAAACCTTCACCGGGAGATAACCGCATTTAAGCGACGCGGGATACAAATACATCAGGGTTGTGAAAAACATTTCGACCTTATGGTGGAGATGAACCTGACCCGCTTCGGTGAAACTTCCTATTTTGCCGACTCCCGCTTTCGAGAGGGTTTCCGTGATATGCTGGCGGTCCTTTTTCGCAAAAGATTGCTACGGGTAGTAGTGCTAGAAGTTGACGGAACACCGGCCGCGGTGGACTTCGGTTCAGTATACCAGGGACGCTACACTCTCCTGGCTGGTGGCACCGACGTCAGATTACCGGGAGTAGCCAAGCTGATCAACCTGCATCATATGGAGTGGGCCTGCGCCGCCAGGCTCGACGAAGTTGATTTTCTGTGCGGTGATTTCTCCTGGAAACGACTTTTTCATCTCACCGCCCGGCCACAGTATCTTTTTACGTCAATGGCCTGAAAAGGCCTAAATCCATCATCAAATCACGGCTAGGGCGGGTAAACCAGCCGGAAGCGGACCAGTCCTTGGCGAAACGCGAAGCTGGACCGATTTTTCCCGCTTCCGGTTAGTATGCTGCTCAAAATTTTATGTCCGATGACCCTGTCGTCATTTCAGCGGACGTCGGAATTCTGGATACCGGCGGCCGGTTTTCACCGGCAAGACCGAAGGGGCATCGGACACCTGTTACCTTGGATGCGGTGATTGGCTCTTCGCTAACGCTTCTCCACATACTTCTTGATGGCCTTGAACTGGCTTAGGCCGTCGAGGCCCGCCTCTTCCATCACCATGCTCGCCTGTCCACTGCCGAGGTAATGGCCCTTCACGAATGGATGGAGAGTCGCCTTTCGGCCGGCCTGGGACCGGACCCAGCGGTACATGGTGGGCAGAGTGAAACCCGTAATGCCCATGGCCTTTTCTCCCTCGATCTGGGGGAAAATTCTCTCCTGCTCGGCCGGAGGCAAGAGATCGAAGAGTTCGCAACTGGCCACGTAATAGACATTGAGATCAAGGCCTTCCTTTTCGACGAGCGGTAGGGCTTCCTGAATGAAGGCATAGGCGACTTCACTTCCTTGAAGCACGAGGGTCCCGTTCGGCTGCTTTCCTTTTGCAGGCCTAAGAAGATACACGCCAGTCGCGGCGCTCTCCAAGGGCGCCAGGCCCTGGGCATTTCGGTCAAGGATCTTCTCGCTGGGTCGAGTCACAAAAGGGACTAGGACAGCAGGCCGCTTGGCCAGGCCGGCGGTGACCAGCGTCCAAATCTCCTGAGGATCCCAAGGGGTGAGGGTGAGGAGCGTTCCCATGGGGAAGTTTTCCTGGAGCAGTTGCAGGCACTGGGGGTCTGCGTGGGTGGGTCCGTCTTCGCCCGTTTTAAGTCCCGCATGACCGCAAACCAAGATGGCCGTCCGGTAGGGCTCGGTTTTGACGGCCTGGCGCGCCTGGTTTCCGATGGCATGGAGCCGGGCCGCGATGTGTCCAAGGGGGGCCAGGAATGCGCCGTAGGAAGAACCGGCGCCGATGTTATGCCCGAAGGTCGACAGCCCGCTAAGTATCGCCGCCATGGCGTCCTCGCAGATTCCGCCGATCGAAAGCTGCCGGGAACCGGGATTTGAGACGGCATTATAGAACCCACCGGGGAATCCCTTCCCGACCGTACTGATGCTGGTTGAGCCTAGTAGGTCCGCCGCCGCCGCGAACAAGGCGCCTCGGCCGGCCTTGTTGTAATAGCTCAGGACGCGCCCCAGTTGCTCGCGCAGCGTCGTGGCCGCGCCGGGGACGAGTTTGAGTTCGTCGGGAATCGAGGCGGCCTCTTTCGATGCGGTTTCATAGACCGCAAGTATATCCGGATGATCGGTCCTGGGCTTCCTGCTCCTCTGGTCCAGGCGCTCACGGGCCTGTAACAGCCTTCGAGCCAGCATATCGATGACCGGGCGGCTCTTTTCCAGCTCCGCCCTCATCAAAGTGAGAGCATCCCAGAAACATTCTTCCAAAACAGCGGCATTCTTCCCGGCTTTGCATCGCTGATCGGCCGCATCACAGTTGGGAAGCTTATATTCCGTGCCTTCGAGGAGCGGATTGAGCGCCGAATAAAAGCCGTCGGCGCAGAGCTTGTGGCCGGCGCCGTGAGACGCCTTGCCTTCAACGCCATACTGCCAGCCCTTCAACGTTCGATATACGATGGCCGTCGGCTGACCGTTGCGGATGGCTTTGGCATGGCGCTGGGCGGCCAGAATCTGCTGGAAATCCCTTCCGTCGGGGACATGGATAACGTTCCAATCATGGAGATAGGCCAGCTCCAGCGGGTCCCACTGAACATAGTCGCCGGGGATGGCTCCATCGCGGCAGACGCGGTCCGAATCGATAGAGGACTGGTTCCAGTCCACATGGAGAATGACGTTGTGGAGAGAAGAAGTGCCGGCCATGGCCATGGTTTCATAAACCCGCCCCGGGGTCATTCCGCCTTCCCCTTCCACGATGTGGACATAAGGGGCGTCCTGACCAAAAAAATCCAGAGCGCCGATGGCCAGGCCCACGGAAGCGCCCATTCCGACGCCGGACGCGCCCGTGGACAGCCGGACAAAGGGCGTGGCCGGCGTGGGATGGCCGTCCAAGGCCTTGGCATGAAATTTTTTCATCAGGGGAGTGTTGATGGTGGGGTTTCTACGAAATCCCAACAGATCCTCCAGGCGAAGCTGGTATTGCTCTTCCGAAGGAAGGAGGTCCGGCGCGGCGATACGCATCACTTCGTTCCGCAGGGCCCAGAGGGTGTAAAGCCCCAAGGCTTTATGACCTGCTGAATAGGAGATCATATCGGCATCTTCCCGATCCGGTCGAGAAACATCGTAATCCATGGCGTCAAAAAGAATACCCGTCACGAACCTTCCCGAGGAGATCGATCCGCCTGGATG
>JADFXS010000193.1 GCA_015233515.1 Deltaproteobacteria bacterium
CCGGAGGGTCATGGTTTCCGTGTTCCCGAATTTGTGGCCGGAACATTTTCCGGCCACTTCAGGTCATTAACGCCCAAGGCTGGTAAAAGACTGAGCCGAGGGGTGATTCTTGAAAATTTCTAATGTAACTTCTCTGAATCTGTAAACTTCCGGTACAAATCGAACCGGTTTAAAACCTTCAGATCGTGCGCGGTGGATTGATTGGTCAGCATACGCCCTAATAGTTCGCCTAGACCGGGGCCGAGCATAAAACCTTGCCCGCACATACCCACGGATTGATAAAAATTCGGAACTTCCTTCATTTGGCCGACCATGGGGAAACCATCCGGAGTATTGGGGTACAGACCGCGCCAGGTTCGACGGACTTTTAGATTGGCCAGACACGGCATGACCTCGACCATTCGTCGGGCATACATCGGCAAAAACCGCGAAGTGGCGCGACGATCGGCGCCCAGATCGGGCGGATCCGGAGTCAAGCAGCCAATCACCTGCCCTCCCATGGCTTGGTAGAAATAAAAGTTGGCTGATCCCGGACGATGTCGTATATCCACAACCATGGGTCCGACGAAAGGCTTAACCGGTTCGGTAATGCACCCTTCATGGCTGTCCGGGTAGACCGGGCTGTCCAAGCCGGCCATTTGGGCGATCTCCTTGGCGTAGATACCAGCAGCATTGAGAACCCGGCCACAGGCATAACGCCCCTTATCCGTCTCCACGGCCTCGATCTGGTTATTCTTGATTTGAAAACCTCTAACCTTTTCCTTGAACCGGAATTCAGCGCCGGCCTTTACCGCTTGGTCATAACATGATTCAACAAAAAGCAGGGGAGAAGCCGAGCCATCCTCGGGTGAAAAAGTGGAGCCTCTTAAACCGGTCATGTTGATGCGCGGATTGACGGCCTGATATTCTTCCGGCGAAATCCACTTAATATTCAAGCCGAAAGATTTCTGAACCTTCATCAGGTTCCTCAAATTAGTCTCATCCTCCTCTGTATATGCCGGGTAGGAATATCCGTTGGAACGCCAATGAATATCCGTGCCGTAGGTCTCTTTCCACCGGGAAAAAATTTCAATGCTACGCTGGCAGAGCGATATTTTACAGGCATCGGAATGAGTGGCCCGGATACCACCGATAGCCTTTTTGTTCTCACCCTGGCCCGGTGAAGGCAACGAGTCGATAACCAAGACCGAATACTTGAGTTTGGTCGTTTCCAAAGCGGCCGGTATGCCGATCGAACCGCCGCCGATAATTATCAAATCATAGGTCTTGCTCATTTTTCGTCTCCTTGTTCGGGCTGCCCGGCAAAGACGGCAAGGGGGACTTCAACAAAAACAGGCCGGATAGTATTTAAAGTGACGTCTTTCAAATCGATCCCTTCCTGCCGGAAGAGTTGGAGCATCAACGGTTCGCAAGTCTTATAGCCGCAAGCCCCCATGCCGGCTCGCGAGTATGCTTTGATCTGGTTAAGGTCACGGGCGCCCCCACGGATAAGGCGCCTGATCTCTCCAACCGTAACCCGTTCGCATCGGCAGACAATAGCCTCGTCCGCCATGTCGGTTAGAACCGGGCTGTCCCAGGCTCGCCCAGCCTCCTCGCCCTGAATCCTGAAGCCCGCGACCTTTTTGGCAATTTCCTTCGCGACCTTGATTCGGACAATCTGAGTCTTGTGGGAGTCTTTGATCAGAGCGGCGTTTATAACTTCAACTTGAGTCAGGGGCAACCCTTCATAGTCGGTCAGCAGAATCCGGTCGCCCTTTTTGATTTCATGGTTATAAACTTCATACGGCAAGGTAACGATGGGGTTATGCGGATCTTTACGATAGTCCACCAAGGTAATGGCCAGTCCGGGGCAGATGAGGAGACATTTGAAACAACCGATGCAACCTTCGGCGGAAGCCAGCGGCTTGCCCAGAAGCGAATCCCCGGGAATGGTAATGACCCCTTGCTCGCAGATCGAAGTGCACGGATTACATGGGATTTCCTGAGTGCAGTGAAACACGGGTCCCACGCCGGTTTCCGGAACAAGATCGTAATTCGGCGGCGTACTCGGTCCAGGATGACTTTTTAATAGAGTCGCCTTGTCATACCAATCCGCCGGGATAGATTCAGCTTCCCGGCCCAGATATCGGGCGATTTCCAACCCGGCAATCTTACCCGAGAACATGGCTGATGAGGCTTCGGCGATTTCCTTGGCGTCGCCGGCGGCAAAAACCGGTAAGCCGGCTTGTTCGGCTTGGACAATGAACTCATTAACCGGGTTCAACCCCACGGCGATAAGAATAGTATCACAGGAAAAAGTTTTTTCCGTCCCGATGACGGGCTTGAATCTCTCGTCTACTTGGGCGATGGTTACCGATTCGACATGCTCCTCGCCATTGGCCGAAATTATCGTATGGCATGTGTAAATGGGCACGCCCAAACGTCTGATCTTATCTTCGTGAACCTTGTAACCGCCGCACTTAGGCAAAGCCTCCACCAGTCCGACAACTTCAATGCCGGCTTGCAGGGCATGATAAGCGGCGATCAGGCCGACATTTCCCCCGCCGGCAATGAACAGTCGGTTGGACGGTTTGACCAGGTCACGATTGACCAGAGTCTGAAAAGCCCCGGCCCCATATACTCCAGGCAAAGTATTACCGGCAAAAACCAGTGATTTTTCCCTGGCTCCCGTAGCCACGAGAATTACCCGGGGTTTGACAAGTTTGTATTCCCGACCGTCGGTGATCACTCCCACCTTTTGGTCGCTGAAGACAAAAAGAGCCGTGGTATTGATCCAAACTTTTACCGATGGAAACCTGGCGACATCATTTTCCAATAAACCCGCGATATCGATGCCCCTGGTTCCGGCATGACAGTCGGATATGGATCCGAAAAACTTATGGGTCTGCAAGACCAATTTTCCACCCAAGCGGTCTTTGTCGTCGACCAAAATAACCCTGATGCCTCTTTGCCCCAACTGCGAGGCCGCGGCTAGTCCGGCGGGGCCGCCGCCGATGATGAGGACATCGGTTTCGAATTCAGGAACGGCCTGAAAAGAGTATTCGCCCGTGACTTTCGGCAGTTCGGGCAATCCGTCAAGGCTTTCGACGATCATGTTCGACTCGACCTTGGTCATACAGGATTTCACCGGCAGGCCGTTGGCAATGACCATGCACTGCGCGCACTGACCATTAGCGCAAAAAATGCCCTGGGGCGCGCCGTCTTTATGATGATGACCAAACAAATGAATGCCGTTTGCAAAAAGGGCGGAGGAAATGACCTCACCTGGCCGCGCGGTCATTTCTTGCCGGTTCCAGTAAAAAGTGAGTTTTTCCTCCGAAGGGATAGAGAGAATGGGGTGTCGATCTAATCTCCAAGGTGTCATGGTGCTTTCCTTCCTAACGATTCTTTGTATCGAGGATAGCTGATCCATTTTCAATTTTCGTCGTGGTTCGACTCCTCGCCGTTGAGTGGTTGAACCACGGTCGGACCCAAGGTTTCTTTGACCGTGCTCAGGACTATAGTGCTCCTGGTGTCTCGGGCGGTTGGTATTTGCCCAAATGTTTTAAGCAATTTACTCAGTCCTTCGGTATCGGCGACCCGAACTTTCACGAGGTAACTGTCTTGTCCAGCCGTATAATGAACTTCGACTACCTCGGGAAAGGCGGCGAGCATGGTCTCGGTTTCGGTTCCGCCCACTTTGTCCTCGTTCCGGACAAAAGTGAAAGCAGTCAAGCCATGGCCGAGGAGCTTGGCATTGACCCGAGCCTCATACCCAAGAATCACCTTGCGTTGCTCCAGCTTCCTTATCCTCTCCAAGACCGCCGACGGCGCCATGCCGATCTGCCTGGCGATTTCAGCATTGGAGGTTCGAGCATTTTTTTGCAGGATGCTCAGGATTTTATAGTCAATATTGTCAATGTTTTTCATTTTCATAACAAAAAGAATTTTAGTCTGCCAATTTAAAAATGTCAAGACTAAAGTTGTGTCAATCCATAAAATTATAGTTGATTGTTCTGAAAAATCACTACGCGCCCGTCCAAAAGACTAATCGCGGACCTTTAAGAAAAAATCTGCTAAAATATCTATTAATTATAATTTCCTTGATTGGAGGGTATTCATGAACGGTAAAACAGTCCAGGAAAGCAGCCTGGTCATGGCTCAGCAGATGATGCCTGAAGATGCCAACCCTTACGGCAATATCCATGGTGGAGTGATCATGAAGCTGATCGACACTACGGCGGGGGTTTGCGCTATTCGGCATGCCCGCCGTAATGTGGTTACGGCTTCCATCGACCGACTTGACCTGCGGACCCCGGTATACATCGGAGAGCTGGTTATTCTAAAAGCCTCGGTTAATTTTGTCGGACGGTCCTCGATGGAATTGGGAGTCCGAGTTGAAGCCGAGAACCTGCAAACAGGTCAAGTCAGGCATACATCCTCGGCCTATTTGACCTTCGTCGCCCTGGATGAGGATGGCAAACCCACCCCTGTTCCCGGTCTGATCCTGACCACTGAGGAAGAAAAGCGCCGAAATCGAGAAGCCCAGTCTCGTCGGGAAGTCAGACTGGCGGAAAAAAACCGGGAAAAAGAGGGAAGAATCGCCTAATCCACCATAACCGATGATATAATGGGGAGAGTGTAATCCAATAAAGGAGACAAAAATGAAAAGAATATCCCGATTGGGTCTGGTCGTGTTTCTGGGCGTTCTCATGATATGCTCCGGGTGCGTCACCACGGGCGGCCAGGGCAAGTCAGGCTCGGGCTCCTTATCCGACGGAGATATCATCAGCGGCCTCAAGGAAGCATTGATCGTGGGGACGATCAATGCCGTGCTCAAGGTATCCAAGCTGGATGGCTATTTCGGGAATGACAAGATAAGTATCCCTTTGCCGGAAAGTATTCGTAAATACGAAGACCCCTTGCGTAAACTGGGCCTGGGGACGCAAATCGACCAGTTTAAGACCAGCATGAATCGAGCCGCGGAAAAGGCCGCGCCTCAAGCCAAGGAAATATTCGTGAACGCCGCCAAACAAATGAGCTTTACCGATGCCCGGAAAATCCTTTTTGGGAAGGAAAACGAAGCCACCCTGTATTTTAAGGAAAAAACTTCCGACACGTTAACCTCGATGTTCAAACCCATAGTCCACCAAACCATGGCCGAGGTCGGGGTGACGAAGTATTACCAACTCCTGTCTCCGCAATTGACTCTTTTGTCGTTAGGGCAGTCCGCCCCTCCCGACCTGGACTCGTACGTCACTAAACTAGCGGTGGATGGGCTGTTTGTCATGGTCGGCGAGGAAGAAAAAAATATCCGTAACAATCCGACCGCCCGAGTTACCGATATTCTTAAAAAAGTATTTGGTGGTTCGGGATCATGAATATTTTGGTAACCGGAGCCAACGGCCAATTGGGCTGGGAATTGCGCTGTCAGGGCGCAGCCCAGGGTTTGAATATTATTGCTTTGGATATCGTTGACTTGGGTAACGGCGCCATCGACATCACCAATCGGTCCGAGGTCATGGAGCGGGTGGCCAAATCCGACGCCAAGCTGATTATTAATGCCGCTGCTTATACCGCCGGGGATAAAGCTGAATCAGAACCATTGCTGGCCAGTTCGG
>JADFXS010000194.1 GCA_015233515.1 Deltaproteobacteria bacterium
ATTGGTCATGAAATTATTCGAGTATTCCAGTAACTGCGTCAACAGCCACGGCAAGGTTTTACTGGAGGCATACCGATGGAACAGGAGAACTTGGCCGGGATCGGTCACGGCCGGCTCCAGCCCTCCCCGAACTTCAACCCCGGATTTCTGCAAAAAGGTTTTTATCAAGTCGCCGGCATAGAGCAGACAGGTCTGTGGAGAATCGGCCAGATTAAGGCGGACCTGCCCGCGGGAACCACTCTTGACGGCCAGTTCCCGCGCCATATCCGTCAGTGGGGTTTGCGGTTCAGCCGAGGTTATTGTCCGGCCCGGACCAACCTGAACAAAGATAGTGTTGAAATTGACGCACAACGCTCCGTTATACGCATCGTAAGGGTTGAGGGTCCTCTCGGTTCCATCCAAGACCAGGTTGGGGACAAAAAAACGATTATCCAGGATCAGCCGATTGATCTTACTCAAGCCCTTTTCTTTCAGTAACTGGGCGATGATTTCGATTTCCTCCGAAACCAGAAACGGGTCGCCGCGGCCGACCACCCACAAGTCTCCGGTGGTGGATAAGCGAAAGTCCGTGGGAAAACGGTAATCCGGTCCCAAATAATCCATGGCGGCGGCCGAGGTCAGGATTTTCAAGGTGGAGGCCGGCATCATGGGTTTGTCCGGATTGATGGACAAGATCGGTTTTCCGGTCTGGTCCGCCACGACTAGCGCTCCACCCTTAAGCAGAGTGCGAACCTGGGTTTGCCAATCACCGGCGGCCTGGGCCGGAGTATTGGAGGCGAAAAAAAATATTACCATCGAGGTAATGGCCAAACTGAGAATTTTGGCCCGGATCGAGGAAGGCGAAATTTTGAAGCCTCGGGAATACCGACGTATTTTGCGGACTTCAAAATTGAGCCCGACAAAGAGTTGGGCCCAAAAGGATGGTTTTGCCATCACCTCCATCAATAACCATATCCGACCTAAGTGCTTCAACTGGTCTATCCTCCCCAATTCAGCTGGTTCCGAGGCTAAACCCCGGTCTGTTTTTTGATGGCGCGTCTGATACTCTCATAATCCGCCGACTTTAGAGCCGCGAATCGCCTAGCGCCCCGCGCTTTTCACTTGCCGATAAATTTTGTCCTTCCGATTGATGAACTGAGTATATAAGTACCGTTTTTCCGCCAAGGCCTCCTCGAAAAGACCAAGGCCGGCTTCGGCGCAGGACCGGCAGGCGGTCAAGGGCACTTCAATCCCGACGCTCAAGTCGTTGACCGTGGACTCGGTTTCGATCTTAAGTATTCCGGGACACTTTTCACATAGTCGGATCGACTCTTTTTGCCTCTCCCGGATAAAATCGGTATCGTAAAATATGTTTTTATTCCGGATAATTTCTTTTCCCGGCTCCCATCCGGCTTGGGCTTCGGACTTAGGGTTGAAATACATATTCAGGATTTCATCGCTCAGGGTCTTGATGTAATCCATGATCTGAGGGTGCGACCGTAACGCCAACGGATCGTAATCCGGTTCGCGCACAAAGGAGTAGTCCAATCCGGCCATGGCCAGGATGATTCCCAGATTAACATAAGGCAGAGCCCCCCGGATGGAATATCCCCCCTCTAATACCGCAATATCCGGATTCAATCTCTGGTTGAGCAGGGCGTAACCCTGGGCGGTGAACTTCATGTTGGTGATGGGGTCGGTGTAATGATTGTCCTGCCCGGCGGAGTTGATAATTAAATCAGGCTTAAAGTCGTTCAGGATAGGCTGGACGATGTGGTCCAAAACATAAAGAAAGCCTTCATCGCCGGTCGTCGGCGGCAGGGGAATATTAATGGTTTGGCCTAATGCGCCGGGTCCGCCGAACTCATGGGGGAACCCTGAACCGGGATAACACGTTCGACCGTCCTGGTGCATGGAAATGAACAAGGTATTCGGATCATGCCAGTAGATATCCTGGGTGCCGTCGCCGTGATGACAATCGGTATCCACGACGGCTATCCGCAGAGGACCGTAATGTTCCCGGATATATTCAATCATGATCGCTTCAATGTTGATGAGACAGAACCCCCGGTTGCCGTGGACCACTTTCATGGCGTGGTGACCCGGCGGCCGGACGAGGGCGAATGTTTTTTCTTCTTTCTTTTCCATGACCAAGCGGGCCGCTTTGATGGCTCCCCCCGCGGAAATGAGATGGGACGGGGTGACTACGGCCGTGACGTCGGGAAAGCAGAAATGAACTCGAGCGACGTCTTCTTCCTTGGCTACCTCCGGACGGTATTCATTCAAACCCTCGATGTCGAAGACCCCTTCCTCCCGGAGCTGATCGTGGGTATAGAGCAAACGCTCCTCCCTCTCCTGATGGGTGGGGCTGATAGCCCAATCATAAGCCGGAAAAAATACGATGCCTAAGCGATTTTTCACTTCGAGCATGACCAACGGACCTTTCTCGAATAATGAGAAATGAAAGCCAAACAGTTCATGATGTGGCCATCTTCTCTGTCGTTAATGATTATTATCGGGAGATGATTGTCCATGGTCGAACCACCCGGACACCCCTGGACGCACCTGGCATTTGACCCGGATATTTCGACCCATGGTCGTTGTTCCGTCCACGACATTAAATGATTCGGCTTCCGTAATGATTGGGTCCAAATCGGAATCGGTCACGCCCATGGACCGCAGATGTTCCAAAAGATAGCGCCGGGCATCGTCCTTGGCTTGATCCAAGACATAGGTTTTGGGAATACGTTTGCTGACATCCAGGTTGGAGATGAACATCTTTCCCTGCTTGGTGTCGGCGAACAACGCGGCTTCGGCCGTGGTCCGAGTCAAGGCCGCGCCGATGGCGTTGGCCAGGGCAAAATGTTCCGGAACCACCACGTCCAGGCCGAAGGCTTCCCGCAAGCGGTCGGACAACACTAGGGCCGGACCACCCATGACATAGACTTTTTTCGGTTTCACCAATTTGCCTTCCAGCACTTCCCTGATGGTATAGACCGGTTTTTTATTTATGTCATCGATCAGATTCAGAGCCGCGGCCGTTATTTGGTTTATGGCGTAGCGCACGGCTTGGCGGCTGAGTTCCTCCGGAGGCAGCCCCCAGGACCGGGCCAGATGCCCTATCCCCTCGATGGAAGCTTCCCGGTCGCCGAATTCAGCCAGTCCCAGGACATTCAAGGCGTCGGTCAGGGCTGGAACCGCCGCCGATCCGCCTTGACCTTTTCCAGGCCGAAGCGCCAAACACGGCCCTTGCCGATCAGGACCGACGGTTACTTTTCCAGCCTTGAAATGCAGCGTGGAATCGCCGCCGATGCCGATGGAACGCACCTTGAGGGCCTGAATCAAAGTGGGGTAGGATGCCAGAACCATACCCTGGTGTTCTATGACCGGAGAGTCGTCGGCAAACACGGCCACGTCCGTGGTTGTGCCTCCAATATCGAGCATTATGGCGTCTTCTTTAATCTTACATAAAGCGATGATGCCCATGACGCTGGCCGCCGGTCCGGACAGGACCGATTCCACCGGCCGATCCTTGGACTTGGCCAAGGGCATGGTTCCACCGTCGGCTTTGAGGACATTGATCTCGGCTTCTAGACCGAACTCCTTGACGCTTTCTTCCACGGCTCGGGAAAAATTGCCGTACAGACGCCAGACCGAGCTGTTGAAATAAGCGGTGGCCACGCGGCGGGGGAAATTCATGATCCCCGATAAGGAGTGTCCTAAAGTGATATGATCCTGGTCCGGTCCGATGGTGGATTTGATCAACAATTCATGTTCCGGATTACGCGTCGAGAACTTGGTCACCGCGGCAAAGACGCTCACACCGAGATGCCGGCAGCTTTTTAAAGCCCGGGATAATTGTTTCTTGTCCAGGTCCAGGACCTTGACGCCCCGGTGATCGATAGACCCCTCCACGACATGGTAATGGCTGCCGATACGATAGCTCTCCGGGTTAATGCCCGGCCCGGATGAAACGATCATGCCCACAGGTTCAGTCTTACCCTGAACAATGGCGTTGGTGGATAAGGTAGTACTAAGGTTGATCTGGCGAACGCGGACGCTTTCCACTTGAGTCAGGACGGCTTTCATGGCCGCCCGGACGGATTTCAGAAGGTCGTCATGGTTCGTGGGGACTTTGGTCTGCGCCTTGATGGACACTCCGTCAAGAACAACAGCGTCGGTGTGGGTCCCCCCCACGTCTATACCCAGAATCATAAAAGTTTATCCTTGGTGCAAAAATGTTCAGACAGAATAAGAGCCGACGTTGGGCACTCAATTTTTCTTAGGTAAAACGCGTTTTCTTCAACTCATCATTCAAAACTTCGACAAGTTCGTGAACAGTAGTGCAAGGATTGTGGTTTAAAACTGAAGTCAGGGTGCGGGTTTCGACCTCGGGATGGTTTATTGGATTTGGTTCATTATAGTATTTCCCAAGTAGTTTTTTAGCATTATTAATCGCGTTTATCTGAAGATTTATTAAGTGAAAATATATATCTTTCATGTTTTTTTCGTATTTAAATTTCAGCAATTCCGTTAATTTATCTTGATATTGATTTCTCGAAAGGCTTGAGTCATAATAACTAAAATGTAATAAATACCATAGCTCAAAGGCTTCATTACTGAAGGCAATTTTTATTTGATTTTTATTAGCTGTATCAAAGGCAAGATTAACATTTTCTTGATCAAAACTATTTCTATCAAACACACACCATACCTCATCGAAATCTTCCTTGTCAACTTTAGCTTGCTTCTTTCTATCAACGGCATCTTTAACCAAGCTGAGTGTGTTTTTGCCGAGTCCTATCACTTCTAGAGCACTAAGAGGCCCTTCTGTTCTGAACGCCTTGAAATAATTCGGTTCCGTTTTTGCACCTTCACACACGATTAATATACGGAGTTGTTCTTTCAAATTTTTTTCAGGTCGGGAATGCTTTTTACGCTTTTTTTGAAAAAAATTAGTTACCGGCATGATCATTGTCTCCAGTTTCGTTTACTGTATCGATTATAGGAATACCACCATATTTTCCTAGCAAATAATCCTTATAATATATATGATCCTTACGAATCTTTTTAAAATCCGACAAGGAATACAATTGAGTGGCCCCAAGTCGATCTTTTTGAGTAAACCAAATCTGGTCACGTCGAAAAAGTTCTTTCCGCATAAGATTAGGGTCGTGAGAAGCGAAAATCAGTTGCGCTCCTTTAGCGTTACGATAATTGGAGTTGAATAATTTGAGCAAAAAACGTGTCATGAGTGGATGAAATCTGGCGTCGAATTCATCGATTATCAAAACATGGCCATGATCTAAAGCATTATTAATTGGCATGGTCAAAGTTATAATTTTTTTGGTTCCTTCCGATTCATCGGAAAACTCAAAATGAGTCTCACCGGTATGCACACCACTCTCATTGAACACTCGGTGCCAGGTTTTTACTCGCTTAGTATTTCTTAGTATTTGAGAAGAAATAGAAGATACCTTTTTCGATTTTGCATTAAAGGCCTTTATCAATCCAACAAGAGCTGCATCTATTTCATGATCTGTCTGCATCTGCATGTCTTCTCTTGTAATATCGACAAATCCAATATCTCCAGCTCGTGCG
>JADFXS010000195.1 GCA_015233515.1 Deltaproteobacteria bacterium
TTTATTTGTCCGCTGATGATTTCACCGCGAATTTTTTCAACCAGTTTGCTGACCTCGTCAGGCACAATTTTCTTGTTAATCGGCGTGAGATCCACCATCTTTTCGTCCATGCCATAGACCTTCAGCCCGCCTTTGAAGGCTCCGTCCTTCTCATCCTTCATCACCTTATAGACCAGGGTATCGAAAGCTTCGTAAACACTGGTCAAACCACGCTGGGGATCGACCAGGGCCGCATCAAATTCGGCTCCAATAATGAACTGATTGGTCTGCTTGATCGCGTCATAAGTCCCCAGCGTGCTCTTTGCGGCGGCGGACATGAGAACATCGCAGCCCTTGCTGTTCAACAATAGGGCTAGCTCCTTGGCTTTGGCCGGATCTTCGAAATTATTGGTGTAAGTCACTTCAACCTTGGCCGCGGGGTTGACCTTTTCCATGCCTTGGATGAAGCCGGCCAGAAACCGGTTGATGATGTCGATATCCGCGCCGCCGATAAAGCCGGCCTTGTTGGTTTTAGTCATTTTTCCGGCCACGACGCCGGCCAGGTAAGAAGCTTCCTGCTCTTTGAAAAGGGTTGAAAGAATGTTAGGCAGGGGTTGGTTGACGATACCGTCTAGAATCACGAAATGCGTTTTAGGGAAGTCCTTGGCCACCCGGGCCGCGGCGTCGGCCATGGTGTCGAAGGTCACGAAAATAAGCTGGTACCCGTCCTCGGCCATGGCCCTGATTTGAGCTTCAAATTCCCCCATATGCTGAATCTGCAGAAATTTGGCCTTGATGCCGAGTTCCTTTTCACCCCGTTTGAAACCGCTGTGAAAAAGATCGACCGGTCCCTTGTCGCCCAGTTTCTGATCGGACAACAGAGCGGCGGATATTTCACCGCCACCCCTCGCCTTTTCCGAGCCTCCGAATGCCACCAACAAACAGGCCGCGACCAGGAGCACAATTACCGAAACTTTTGTGAATCTTTTCGTCATTTTTTCCTCCTTCACTTTATTTGTGTTTGTTTTGTACTCACATCCAGGACTTCGTCCTTAAGCGTTTTGACCAACTCCACAATTCGTTCTTCCGACAATCTTTCGGACGGGCTGAAGATACCGATGGAAGCAACGATCTGCCTTTGCATATTGAATACCGGAACAGCCAAGGCCTTGGCGCCGGCTTCCTCATACTCGAAGACCGCATATCCCCGTTCTCGGATTTTATTCAGGCTTTCCTTCAGCTCAGCCACGTCGGAACCGGGAGTCCATTTGGTCCGGTGTAGTATCGTCTCGGAATTCAGTATTCTTTCAATTATTTCCGCTGATTGATAGGCGAGAAGGACCCGGGGCGAGCCTCCGATGTGAAGGGGCAAACGATCTCCAACATCATGAAAAAAGAGTTTATGGGCGTTCCGCCCGGAATATCTGTCCAAACAGAGCGCTTCATCCCCGTCCTTGACATAAAGAAATGTGGTCTCACCCGTGGTTTCGGCAATCTTTCGCAGGACCGGAGCCGCCAATTCCCGGAGCCCAACCTTGGTCACCAGTTTGTGTCCCAGAAGAAAGAGCTTCATGGTCAAACCGTATTCCGAAGTTTTCGGGTTCTGGTGGACATATCCCCTGGCTTTCAAGGCGTGGAGGATGCGGTGGGTCGTGGCTGAATTGAAGCCGGCGGCCTGACTGATTTCCGTCAAGGTTTTTTCGACTGGGTCTTCGGCCATGATCTCCAGGAGATCAAGGCCTCGTTCCAAGGAATGAACCGTATAGTTTTTTGTAGTCACTATCTCCCCCGCCCTGTTTTAATTATTAGAATTGGTTTCTGTTTATTTAGTTCAATAATCGAAATCTGATTCCATTATACGAACTGAGAAGGGGATGTCAAGTGAAAATCGACTGGCCGTAAGAAGAGACACGCACTTTTCAAAGGAAGGCGGCTCCGGTGATTTGGTAGTTTTTTTCTTGACATGCACATGCCGATTCGTATAATGAAATATGATTTTAATTATTGAATTTAATAAATGAAATTTAATTCTAAATTACAAAACGACTCCAGGCGGGTCGGGCGCTTCCAAGTAATCCTTCAAAATGACCGGGGTAAGACTATGGCGGTTCAATCTCTCCGGTCCATATTGACATCAATCTAAAAATTCCCTTTTTATGGAGGTCATTTGACATGTTAAAGCTAAACGATCCAACCCTTCTTAAACAAAAATGTTACTTGAACGGTCAATGGCTTGACGCCGACAGCGGCGCGACCATCGATGTCATCAATCCCTCGAATCTGGAAAAACTTGGCGCCGTCCCCAAAATGGGAACCTTGGAGACTCGCCAAGCCATTGAAGCCGCCCACAGGGCTTTCGCCGCATGGAGAAGCAGAACCACAAAAGAACGATCTGTTATCCTCCGCCGGTGGTTTGAGTTGTTGATCGCCAATCAGGAAGACTTGGCGATCATTATGACCGCCGAACAGGGAAAGCCTTTAGCTGAAGCCAGAGGCGAGATCGTGTACGCGGCCTCGTATATTGAATGGTTTGCGGAAGAAGGCAAAAGAGTTTACGGTGAAACTATCCCCGGCCCAACCGCGGATAAACGTATTCTGGTTATCAAGGAACCGATCGGGGTCTGCGCGGCGATTACCCCCTGGAACTTCCCATCGATTCTAATCACCTGCAAGGCCGGCGCGGCATTGGCGGCGGGTTGCACCATGATCGTCAAACCAGCCACCGCCACACCGTTTTCAGCGTTGGCTCTGGCGGAACTTGGCGGGCGCGCCGGGATTCCCGCCGGAGTTTTCAGCGTAATTACCGGAGATTCCGCAGCTATCGGTGACGAAATCGCCTCCAACCCCAAAGTCCGTAAATTGTCCTTTACCGGATCGACGGAAACCGGAAAACACCTGATGGCGAAGTGCGCCTCCACGGTCAAGAAAGTCACCCTGGAGCTGGGAGGCAATGCGCCGTTTATTGTTTTTGACGACGCGGATCTGGATGCCGCGGTGGCAGGAGCCGTCGCTTCCAAATATTGGAATGCCGGCCAGACTTGTATTTGCCCCAACAGGCTGTTTATTCACGATAAAATATATGATTCTTTCATCGAAAAGCTGACTTCGGCCGTGGTAAAAATTAAAGTTGGCGATGGCTTTAAAGAGGATATTCAGCAGGGGCCGTTGATTGATATGAAAGCCGTGGAAAAAATCGAGAAGCAAATCGCCGACGCGGTTGAGAAAGGGGCCTCCATAGTCTTGGGAGGCCGTCGCCATGCCCTGGGGAATACTTTCTTCGAACCGACCATTATCAAGGATGTAACTTCGGATATGCTGATTTGTCGGGAAGAAACCTTTGGACCCGTGGCGCCGTTGACCAGATTCAGCACTGATGATGAAGCCATCGGTTTGGCCAATGATACGGAATACGGGTTGTCGGCCTATTTTTATAGCCGGGACATCAAACGGATATGGAAAGTGGCCGAGGCGTTGGAGTCTGGTATGATCGGGATCAATACCAGCCTGATCGGCACCGAGTTGGCGCCTTTCGGCGGTGTCAAGGAATCGGGAATCGGACGGGAAGGTTCAAAATACGGTATCGAGGAATATGTTGAGGTCAAATACCTTTGCTTGGGGGGAATGTCTTAACAGTGTTGGAGATTTTTCGCCGTGGCCTGGTCGGGAATCCGCCCCTTGCGCCCGCCTTTAATGATACATCCTTTATCAGTTACCCAGGATGAGACCCATTTCCAAGGCGCGGGATAATTCCTTGGCCACGGCGAAATCCGGCTTGATCGCCAGGGCTTTTTTCAAATTTTGGCTCGCTAACGGTATTTCCTTGAGGTCGATGAATACCCTGGCCAAGTTGTAGTAAATGTTTTCGTCTTGAGGGTTGACGATCATAGCCTTTTGATATTGCTTAACCGCCTCGGCCAGCCGTCCCTGGCGGCGAAAAATTATTCCCAGGCTGTTATAGACATTAGTGGTATTAGGTCTCAACTTTACGACGGCTTCATAAATCTCCTGGGCTTCGGTATTTTCTTTTCGATCCATGTAAATTTCCGCGGCCCTCTCGTAACATATAGCCGCTTGATCGAGCTTTCCCAGTTTGGTGTAGGCGTGGCCCATTTGTTGATAGGCGCCGGCAAAATTACTATTCAGCCGGGTAGCTCGAAGAAAGCACCAAATCGCTTCTTCATAAAGTCCATGACCGGCTTTTATATATCCCATATTGAAGTATATTTCCGGATGCTCCTTAACGGTCACGACCTTTTCGAATATTTTCAAGGCTTCTTCGGTGCGGCCTGATTGCATCAGTTTCACTCCGGTCTCCAGGTTGGTTTCCAACTCTTTGAACAAGGCATCGTTGTTAAAATCCACGAGTTCCTTAATTTTATTTTTAAAAACCACAGCGGAAAAAGGTAGCACCACGATGGCGGAGGCCCCCTGCCGTCCGAAGAGAGAAACCAGTTTAGCCGTGGGTTTGCCGGTCAATAGAATAAAATGGGTTTGCTCGTATTTTTCGTGGGAGCGCATCAGTCTCAAGAGGGTCAAAGCCTGTATATCCAGTATATCTTCGGCGCAAACCATGAAGTCGACCTGGAAATTTTTATACATGGCCCACGCTTCCGTGCCATCTTCAGCTTGAAAAAAGGTGTGATAATTCATCTCTTGAAGGGTCCCGGTCAAGGCCGTCAGCAAGGCTTCATCGTTGGCGACTAACAAAAAAATTCGATTGGTTACCGAGGTCATTGGCGTTCCCGGCGAGTAGCGGCCGACCCGTCGTCAGGCTGGTAAGCCCAGTTCGTCCGCTTTAGGCTTATTCGCCATAACAGACTGAAATTGCAAAAAATCAATGACCAGTCGAGTAGCTTTATCCCATTCCGATTGCGCTGGGCAACGAGCAACCCCATTCGGGCCGACGAGCCGACTTTCAGAGATGAAAGGCCCTAGGAAATACCGGGTCAGCCTACCCTCCGGCGTATCAATGTATGTGGCCAGCCACTTCCCAGGGATATCTGCTCCAGCGCCGTCATAGGTCATGGTTACATGCGTTTCAGGCTCACTGCTCGGCTCCACGCGCCAAAAATATTTAACAATCCAGCCTTCGGAAACAGTCGGATTATCAACCGCGTCAATATTAACTACATAAAACTCCCGGCCGCACGCCTCGCACCGAAAAAAATACAGCGACGCATAAAACGACAAGTCCGGTAAAACATCCCGGGGGATGCTTTCGACTCCCATCATTATGCAATCACCGTCGATGAACGTTGTGTGTCCCGTCGCGCCGCACGAGGGACATTCGTAAAGGTCGTAACCAACTCCACTTTCAATGTTCAACATCATGTCATCCTCTTTTCATCTCCACGGTCGTTTAAACCATGTCGGGTTAGAGGCGGAACTACTATTTGCTAAGGGACTGCGGTGTTATGGCGTAAAGGAACGTCATCTTACTGTTAGTATGAAAGCCCGGGGGCGAGGTCACAACCGTGCCCCATCCGTCATTCCGGCGGACGCTGGAATCCAGTCTTACATCAACCACCAGGACCCCGGCTTTCGCCGGGGTCTGGAGTTTGGACATTTGAGTATGTAGAATTAGATTTTGCTTGACATAC
>JADFXS010000196.1 GCA_015233515.1 Deltaproteobacteria bacterium
GGGGCGTTGCCATGCCAACGCAACTGGTTGACCGCCAGGACATCCTGATTGACTATCAGGGTCTCTCCGGTTGTCCCTAAACCGGTGCGGTTTTGGAGGACTTCATTGAGTTCTTCCAAACGGACATCGGCCACCATAATGCCAATCATCTCCCGGCCCATCTCCTTATCCTTGAAGACCGGGGCGGCGAGACTCATTCGTAGTCCATGGACCAGGGTCGAATAATGGATATCTTGAATAAAAATATCCCGCTGGCGCGATACTTCGCTAAAAATCGAGGTGTTTCCCCGGAATTCTCTTTCATGGGCCGGATTCGTCGAGGTCAGGACTTTTCCGCTAACCGGGTGCAGCACCATGATTTCCGTGAATTGCGTCCTGAGCGCCAAAAAGGATTTCAGGACGTCCCGTAGATGATTTAATGTTTCATCATCCTGATCATTTGCCAGAACGGTTTCAATCAGGTGTGCGGTTTCATCCGAGGCCGCGGCTTTTAAATGTATGATCGTATCGTTAAACCAATCATTGACACTTTCCACTTTTAGATCTCGAATAGCCTCCAATTTGTGAAAGGCTTCCTCTTTGATAAAACGAGTGCGCTGTTCGATCAAGATCGCGGAAAAAGTTAATAATGGCAGGAACGCGGCTAAAAATAGCCAAAAAGTCAACATTCCGTGGATGGTCTTGAACGGTGCTAAAGACCTCATGAATCGTCACCTTGTTTTTGGTAGATATGACCACAATCGCCGGCTTGACGAAATTTTTCCCGGTATACCGATCCGGGGGTTTCGGTTTCGCCCAGCATGAGATATCCGCCGGGAGATAAAGATAGAAATAGATTCTTTAAAATCTTTTCCTGGTAGTCTGTTTTAAAGTAGATGAGAACGTTACGGCAGGCTATCAGATCGAAATCTCCGAAAACACTTTCCGCCGGAGCATGGCGGTGCTTATCTAAAATATCCATCACTGAAAAATGCACATGCCTGATGATTTCATCGCGAACCTTGAATTGACACAAATTTTTTACAAAATATTTTTCGATGAACCCGTACGGCACATTCCGAATATCATCGGGGGAATAGTTTGCTTCCCGCCCCCGGGTCAGGGCATTTTGATCGATGTCCGTCGCGAAGATATGAATAGAGAAAGACATGGATTCCTTCTCCAAGGCCTCTTCGACCAGCATCGCCAAGGTCTTCGCCGGCGGCGCAACCGGCCGACCAGATGCGCAAGGATGGAAAGGAAGAACCCACTTTTCGGGCTATAATTCGGGGTAATATTTTTTCACGTAAATAATCAAATGGTAATGGATCTCTGAAAAAGGCGCTGACCTTGATCGTTAAGGTATCCAACAATTGATCCAATTCCGAAGGGTTAGACTTAAGCAATTGAATATATTCGCAACAGGATCGAGTATTCGTCGCTGATCGGCGCGATTGAATCCGACGTTCGAGCAAGGATGGGCAATATCCGGACCAATCGAAGCCGCGCTGCTCCTGTAAATACTCTAGAATATAATTTATTTCAGTCTCGGCCAATATCATTTCCATCCAGGGAAGCATTAATGAGGGCATACTCCGAGTGTGTCAATCAGCCCTGACCACCTTACTGTCGGTGTAGACTTAATCTCCGGTTTCGACGAAATTCAGGATCATGGATTGAAGCAGGGGTGAAAAAATTTTCGCCCCTACTCATGAATCAAGGACAGCGCGGAGCCTATTCTTCTCTATGCAGCGGCCGTTTTCCTTGACGCCGCCATCGCGAACTCCATGGATTTCCAAGGATGATCCTTTATACTTCATAGATTATAGGTCCGAGTTATTTCAGTCAAGGGCGGAGCCGGAAACCATTATCGGCCCTGTTTAGTGGAAAGAACAAATCTATAAAAATATCAATAATGCTTTCAGGCAATAGATAAATGGATGGACAAATCGGCGGTTTTCAACGGATGACGCATTCCGGTTTTAGGGCATAACCATTGAAACGAAGACCAAATCGAAAATTTTGGATCGGATATAATAGGGGCGAAAAATTTTTCGCCCCTACTGTTCAATACGCGAGGTCCGGCAGGAAAAGCATTCAAGCGGTTCGAGCCGGGGTCAGCGGGCAAAATCCACGGCGCGGGTTTCGCGGATTACGGTAACTTTGATCTGTCCGGGGTATGAAACTTCTTGTTCGATTTTCCGGCAAATTCCAGTGGCCAAAAGTGAGGCCTCGTCATCGGAGACTTGGTCACAATTAACCATGATGCGAACTTCCCGCCCGGCCTGAATGGCATACGACTTTGATATCCCGCCGAAACTGCTGCAGATTCTTTCTATATCCTCAAGGCGTTTGACATAGGTTTCCAGCATTTCCCGCCTGGCCCCCGGTCTGGCCCCGGAAAGGGTATCAGAAGCCTGAACCAGAACAGCCAGAACGGAATCAGGTGGAATATCTTCATGGTGGGCCATAATGGCTTGCACGACCTTGGGAGATTCCCCATAACGCTTGGCTAACTCAGCGCCGAACAGGGCGTGAGGCCCCCCCCCTTCATGATCCACGCCTTTGCCGATATCATGGAGCAGACCGGCGCGCTTGGCTTGCTTGACGTTAAGTCCAAGTTCAGCGGCCATGATGCCGCACAGAAAAGCGACTTCGATGGAATGCTGGAGAACATTCTGGGCGTAGCTGGTTCGGTATTTCAAACGCCCGATAAGTTTGATCAATTCCGGGTGGATTCCATGGACGCCGACATCGAAGGTGGCTTGCTCTCCGGATTCCCGTATCCCGGTTTCAACCTCTTCGTTGACTTTGGCCACAATTTCTTCGATACGCGCCGGGTGGATGCGGCCATCAGAAATCAGTCGTTCCAGGGACTGGCGAGCCACTTCCCGCCGGATCGGACTGAAGCAGGACAAAATAACGGCTTCCGGAGTATCGTCGACAATCAAATCCACGCCGGTAGCCGCTTCAATAGCGCGAATGTTGCGGCCTTCACGACCGATAATCCGGCCTTTCATTTCTTCGTTGGGCAAATTGACCACGGAAATGGTCCGCTCGGCCACATAATCACCGGCGAAACGTTTTACTGACAAGGCAATGATTTCGATAGCTTTTTTATCTGCTGTTTCTCGAGCTTCCGATTCTATCCGCTTGATCATCTTGCCCGCTTCGTGACGGGCTTCGTCTTCCATGGACTTCAACAGGACTTCCCGAGCCTGGTCGGAAGTCATGGCGGCGACCTCTTCCAAGCGGTTCAGATGAGCATCGATCAGGTTATCTAATTCGCGGGTTTTGGTTTCAATAACTTTTTCTTGTTTGGATAAAGCCGATTCCGCCTTGGTCAGATCGATTTCCCGTTGGGCGATTTGATCCGTCTTCCGGTCGAGGTGTTCTTCTTTTTGATTAAGGCGTTGTTCCAGTCGTTTCAGTTCCGAGCGGCGTTCCTGAGTTTCCTTTTCAAAGGCGCTTGTCATTTGCAGCAGGGTATCTTTGGCCTGCAAGTGAGCCTCTTTTTTTATATTAGAAGCTTCCCGTTGGGCGTCTTCGATCATCCGTTGAGAGAGTTCCTCGATGGACTCGATTTTGGCCTCGACCATCTTTTTTCGCCAGATAATGCCGGCGACCGCGCCCGCCAGGAGGCAAAAGAGGCCGATAAAAACGGCAACCAGGGATGAGACCATGACCTGATCACCTCCTTATATGGATTAACCTGGGCAAAATGCCAGGTTCAAGCCGAATGGCAATAAAATTCTAATAAAATAAATTTATTGGAACTGGCGGCGAGTCGTGACGTATATGAAGTCCGAGTAGGTTAATCTCCTGCTCTGAAGCTAACGACGGTCAGCGGGAGCCTGTAAGCGGCCCCGAGAAATCAAATCGGATACCAGCCGTTTTCCTGGATATTTAGGTTATGAGTTTATAATCAGCTCATATTCCGATATGGTCCGGCTAAGTGTCACCTCGTGTTTCCTCCGAGATAATTTGATCCGCGTGCAGTCTGGAGCCACACGAAGCCACGTATATAAATGCCACCAAGCCGTGGATATTTGGTTGTTTTTTTCTGACCATCAATATATGTCAAGACCGGCGCGCCGGGTCGTTACGATTTTCTAAACCGGAATCCGCCTGTGAAAGAGATGCATCTATTTTATCCGACAAAGAGGCCGTCACTGCTTCGATCTGGCTCCGTAACTTTTCCAGATCTTCCTTGGCCTGAAAATAATCGGTCGCGGCTTTAAACGCCACCATGACCGCCAGATCGCCGGCGTTCCAACCATGGGAACTTTCGGGAAAACGGGATACTTGGCTGTTGAGATACTCCGCTATCCGGCGAACCTTCTCCTCTTGATCACTCCTGATGCTATATTCCTTGTTCAGGATTTTGACATTGACCAGAGTTTGACTTGCGCGGTCCGTCAAGCTTGTCCGGCTTCGTACTGGTCAATTCGCCCTAGGAGTTCGTCCACTCGAGTTCGAACCTGGATGCGCTCCTGCTCATAGGCCGTTACTTTTTCATTCAGCGCTGATATCTCTCGATCTTTCTCTTCGAGACGATGACCGAGATCCTCCTTGGCCCTTGCCATTTCATCTAACCGGGCCAACAAGGCTTCAATTCTTTGACCAAGTTGGTCGAATTTTGCCAGCTCCATATGGGGTATTGACCTTTTGACCTTTCACCGATATCGTCTCTCACATGATAATGCTTATAGACACTATGGTCAAGAGTAAACACTATCCCTAATTCACCATTTTCGGGCATCGAGGCGCGTAACTCCCGGCGGCAACTCTCGTTTCCCGATGTTGGGTGATTCGGACCTGAATCGGCCTAATCTCCAATAATTTTAACCAGTACCCTCTTTTTTCGCCGACCGTCGAATTCGCCATAAAAAATTTGCTCCCACGGGCCTAAATCCAGGCGACCGCCGGTTATGGCTACTACCACTTCCCGGCCCATGACCTGCCGTTTCAGATGGGCGTCGGCGTTATCTTCTCCAGTACGATTATGATTATACCGGCCGACCGGTTCATGGGGCGCCAAGGTTTCCAACCATTTTTCATAGTCCTGGTGCAGCCCGGATTCATCATCGTTGATGAAAACCGAAGCGGTGATATGCATGGCGTTACACAGGACCAGACCTTCCTTAACACCGCTTTCCTTCAAGGTTTCTTCGACCTGGGGAGTGATATTGATAAAGGCCCGACGGCTGGGCACGTTGAACCACAGTTCCTTACGATGGCTTTTCAAAATCCATCCTCTCTCTAAGCCGGATCAGTACTGGCCGGTATATCCCAGTCAAGTAAAAAACGATGCAACGAGGTCGTTTCAAATTACCATGCCCCGCCTGCCGAGGTAGGTTAAGTGTCATTTCGAGTACCCGACCCCGCGGCCCGCAAGGTTATGACGGCTAGAAACGTCCGCTTTCTGTCATTTCGACCGAAGGGAGAAATCTCCTGTCCGCCGCGTAGCGGCTGAAGGATGGTAGCCGTGGGTTTCAACCCACGGGTTGGTTAGTCGCTACGCGACAAAAAGTTATACATGCAAAACGATTTCCCGGCGATGAATCGCCGGGCTACAAGCCTGCAGCCCCTACGGGGC
>JADFXS010000197.1 GCA_015233515.1 Deltaproteobacteria bacterium
AAAAGAGCGCCACGGCCGACTAAAGTGATCCTCTGCTCCACAGCCGGGGGCGATATTCAGCGCTTATTTTAAGGCCGCGGGTCAAGCGAACCTACTGACCGGGCGTCCCCCCCCCCCCGGTTCTATCACTACCAGTAACAGCACTCCTTGACCGCTTTCAGCAGGCGGACGATATCTTCAGGAAAAATATGGCCGATGTTGCCGATCCGGAAAGTGTCGGCGCTGGTAACCACGCCCGGGTAGATGACAAAGCCCTTGTATTTGAGCAGTTGGTAAAAAACTTCGAAACGGTAATCAGGGTGGCCGGGGTTCAGAAAAGCAGTGATAATCGGTGAATGCCAAGCCATGGGCAACAGGCACTCGAATCCCAGGTTGGTCATTCCGGCCACCAGGGTCTCCTGGTTACGACGATAACGCTCGTACCGGGCCTGAACGCCTCCTTCGATTTCGAGTTCATCCAAGGCTTGGGCCAGGGCCTTAACCACGTGGGTCGGCGAAGTGAAACGCCACTTGCCCCGCTTTTTCTCCATCTCGAACCACTGGCCGAACAGGTCCAGGCTCAAGGAACGAGCCCGACCCCGGCATTTTTCCAATTCATCCCGCCGCGCCAGGACCAGGCCGATCCCGGGCACGCCTTGAAGGCATTTGTTGGCGCTGGAGACCATAAAGTCCACGCCCATGGTCGCCAGATCCATGGGGATGCCCCCAAAGCTGCTCATGGCGTCGAGGATGAAAATCTTGCCCCGCTCCTTGACCACTCCGCCGATCTCTGCCGAAGGATTAAGCATGCCGGTAGTCGTTTCGCAGTCCACCAGGGCCACGTGGGTGATGGCCGGATCGGCTTCCAGGGCCTGGGCCACCATCGCGGCATCCGACCGGCCGACTTCACCGACGTTCAGAACCACATGAGGAATTTTTAGGTATTGGGCTATCAAGGCCATGCGTTCCCCGTAATGGCCGTTAGCCACGACCAGCAGACGCCCATCATCCGGCACCACCGAGCCCAGGACCGATTCCACGGCGAAGGTACCGCTGCCGGGCATGAGCACGGAAGTGTAGTCGGAGCCGCAGCCGGCCAGCGCCAGCAGTCGGGAACGGATGGCCTGGACCACGGCGTGGTAGTCGCTGTCCCCAGGTGCACCAATCCCGGAGCATAACCGCCTTGACGGTTTTCGAGGTGGAGAGCGGTCCAGGAGTCAGGAGCAGATAGGGGTTGTCCGGAAACAGTGTCGGATCCACTCCATCATGTTCATATAATCTGGTCATGGCTTATTCTCCATATTCTCGCCAAGTCTCGGCCAAGGCGACCGCGACGATATCAATCGCCCGGTCCAGTTCCGACGTCGAAACATTGAAACTCCTCGCGACAAGCCAAGGGGTATGCGCTCACTGGTATGTTCAGGGCCGGAAGATGAGCCGGATCAGTTTGCCGGAAATACATCGTCGGATCAGTCGCTGATCAGGGCTGCCGGCCGTCGGCCAATCGCTGGTTAATGATCTCGATGATCGGCAGGATCGCCGCGATATCCTCGACCACGTAATGGGCTCCGGCTCGCAGTAATTTTTCGCCGATAGCCTGGGTCCTGGCCTTTATTTCGGTCACCGGCCGGGCAGCCGTTTCGGCCGCGGTCAGCCCCAGTTCATTCCCGGTGCGGGTGATGCCGATGGTCCACATACCGGCGTTGAGACCTTCCTCGATATCAGCCACGGTACCCCCGATTTTGACCACGGCTTCGAGGGGACAGACCCCCAGTTCGACACAATTCTTGTAGCACATGTAAGGATAGGGCCGCCCCCGGACCACATCGGTGGAACAGACCACCGCGTCAGGGGCATACCCATAGTGAGCCGCCACGGGAAGCAACACTTCCATCATGGGCCGGGTATAACCGGTCGTGCTCCCGATCTTCAGGCCCTGACTCCGAAGGACGGCAACGGTTTCGAGCAGGCCCGAAATCGGTTGGGCGTGATGAGCGATGGTCTCCAGCATAAGTCTTTCGGTCAGGCCGTACAAGTCTTCCACGTCGATCTCTTCCGGCGGCCTACCATGGACCCTTGACCATTTTTCGCGCACGGCCGGGTCCTGACACATGGCCCGAATATGATCTTTCTTCATCAGCCCCATGGGAGCCCGGGCCTCGGTAATGGTGACCTCCACGCCCAGGCGGGCAAAGACCTCGACGAAAACCGCCACCGGACCGATACAGCCGTGGTCTACGGTGGTTCCGGCCCAATCCAGAATCACTGCTTGAATTTGGCCGGTATAAGGACGAAAAACGTTGGATTTGTTCATGATATTTTCCTTTTATTTTTCGAGGTAATTGCAAAGCCGCCCTTTTGGCCCAACTCTTTTTCGGGCTCGATTTTCAAGTCCTCAAAATACGTCAGTATTTCCGCGGCTTTAAAATCTCGCCCTCCTTAATTCGGGCCAAAATTCCCGGTTCTGCAATCGCCTCTGATTTCAAATGCCATTGAAACTCTCAGCGGCAAACCACGGGGAATACGCTCGCTTCCATGTTCAGCGGCGCGTCCAATCGCGGTTTCTCCGCGCCAGCACCCCGGCGGTCAGACCGGCCAAACACCGGGCTAAGGCATTGGCGGCGATGATGAGCACGGACATAGCGCAAGCCGGCGCGGTATCTCCAGCGTCGTCCATGTTGGCGATAGCCACCGCCGCCACCGGCAAATCCGCCCCGTACAAAAAAATGACCGCGGAGACCGTGGCCATCGAATTGACAAAGTAAAAAATAAAAATTTCCAGTATGGCCGGAAAGCAGACAGGAATGGTGACCCGCTGGAATGTCTTGATGAAGGACACACCCAAAGCCTCGGAGACGTTTTCGAATTCCTGGTCCAGTTGCTTTAGGGCCGTGGTGGCGGTCAGGAAACCCACGGTATAAAAATGGACGATATTGGACAAGGCCAGCAAGCCCATGGTGCCATACAAAAAATTGAAGGGATTGGGCACCGCGCCGAGCGGAGTCTCCCAGGTCGCGGCATTGAAAAAGAAAATGTAACTCAAACCGATAACGAGCCCGGGCAGGGCCAAAGGCATCAGGGAGAGAAAATAGGCCAGCCGGCGGACCCAGATCAGTCCCCTGCTCTTTTCAATCAGATAGGCGGAAATAAAGGTCAATATCGTGCCGCCGACCGCGGTATACAAACTCATGCGCAGACTGTTCCAGAACGCGCCATAACCACCTCCGCCCGTCCGCTCGAAATCATAGTGCCACAACCCCAATTCCAGGTTGTAAGGCCAGACCTTGACCAACGAAGCCCACAAGGCCGTCAGATAGAACAAGAGGATGGTTAAGGCGATGATCCCGCAAAAGGCCAGGAAAAACCTATCCCGAGGGCCGTGAGCCTCGATCCGCGGAGGAACGGATTGGGCCGTGATCATGGCCATTTGCCGGCGCTGGCCGAGCCGATCCAAGATAAAAGCCGCCACGGTGGGCACCAGCAGCACCACTCCGACCACCGCGCCCATGACGAAGTTCTGTTGGCCGATCACTTGTTTGTATATGTCCGTAGCCAGGACGTTGTACCAGCCGCCCACCACCTTGGGAGCCCCGAAATCGGTGAAAGCCAGAATAAAACAGACAAATACGGCGCTGGTCAGGGCATACTTGATGCCGGGGAGGGTCACTGTGAGCAAAGTGCGGAAACGTGAAGCCCCGAGGGTGGCCGAGGCTTCCAGCAAGCGGGCGTCGGTCGTGCTTAGAGCCACGGTCAGGATAAGAACCGCCTGGGGAAAGGTATAGATGACCTCGGAAATGACAATTCCGGTCTGGCCGTAAAGATTAATGTCCAGTCCCGGCCAAAGCCCCATGAATCCGGTGGTTACCAGTCCCTTTTTCCCGAACAGGTAGATCAGTGATATCCCGTTGAGTAGCGTCGGCGCGAAAAGCGGCACCAGGGCCAGTCCCTGAAAAAGAGCTTTGAACGGCAACTTGCTTCTGGTCAGGGCATAAGCGTACATCAAGCCTAACCCTACCGAAATGATCGTGGTCAGAGTCGAAATCCAGAGGCTGTGAAAAAGGGAAGAGAACAAGGACGGCGTCTGGAAATACAAGATAAAGTTGGCCAATCCCACGTAACGTCCGGCGGCGTCGGTCAAACTTTTGACCAGGAGCTGTCCCACGGGCAGGACGACCGCGACGATCATTCCGGTACAGACCATAAGGATTAGGACCCGCCTGAGCCCTGACTCCCAGTTCAGGACTCGGACCGGGCGGGTGTAACCCGGCGGCGGGATCGGCGTGAGAACCGATAGAAGGGGCATGTGGAGGGTCACGACCAGCTTTCGGTCCGAGCCGACCAATCTGCGGATCGTGTATCGTGCGATAATCGCTCCGCCCGGAGGCGGGGCCGGTCATTGTCTCCGACCGGTCTGGGAGATCGGTCGGAGAGCAAGAGGTTGATAAAAGGAAAGTGAAGGCAACGCTCGCCGGCGACCCGTGCGGGCCGAAACCACCAGCGGTTGTTTATATGTAAACCCGAGGTCAGGTCGGAAAGACAAATCCTGGTCCGGCCACCCCAGTTTATTTTCAATCCAAATCCCGGCACTAACTTCATTCAATCCGCCGCGTAAACCCTTAACCGGTCGGCGGGCAGGTCGATGGGGATGGTCATGTTTTCGTAAAGTCCCAGGCGCCGGTATTTTTCCGCTGGAATTTCAGCCTCTATCGGCGCAAAGGTTCGGCCGTCATGGATCACGTTCAAGGTCACTCGATAGCTGGACCCGCGATATTCGAGATGGCTCACTTGGGCCGGCAAGGTATTGGGGCCGGAGCAGCCGTTAGGGGCCAGGATGATCTCTTCGGGTCGAATGGCCAGCACGGCAGGCTGACCGGGGGCCAGTTTCTCTTCTTTCACCCGCAGGCCGACCCCGTTTTTCCGAAAAAAGCAAGGGGCTTCCTTGATCGTGTTCTCGATAAAATTCATCGATCCGATGAAGGAGGCCACAAAGGTAGTGGTGGGACGATCATATATCTCCTGGGGCGTCCCGGCTTGCACCAGCCGACCATCGGACACAACCAGCACGCGGTCGGCCATGGTCAGGGCCTCCTCCTGGTCATGGGTGACCAGGATGGTGGTCAGGCCCAGTCGGCGTTGCAGGGATCGAATTTCGGCTCGTAACCGGGCCCTCACTTTGGCGTCCAGGGCCGAAAGCGGCTCATCCAGGAGCAGGATGGCCGGCCAAGGCGCCAAAGCTCGCGCCAAGGCCACTCGCTGTTGCTGGCCTCCAGAGAGTTGCGCCGGGTATTTGTTCTCCAGCCCGCGCAGTCCGACCAGACTGAGCAGTTCATCCACCCGGCGGGCCGTTTCTCCGGTCTGCCGGGAGCCCAACCCATAGGCCACGTTCCGGGCCGTGGTCATATTGGGAAACAAGGCGTAGGATTGGAAAACCAGGCCGATGTTCCGTTGGGACACCGGCCAGGAGGAGACATCCGCGCCTTCCATGAAGATCCGGCCGCCATCATGGCGTTCCAGGCCGGCGATGATCCGGAGAATGGTGGTCTTGCCGCAGCCGCTGGGCCCCAGGATAGCCA
>JADFXS010000198.1:0-3965 GCA_015233515.1 Deltaproteobacteria bacterium
GAGCGGCTTCTAACCGGTCTCCGGCATAATCAGGCTTGAGGGGCCGAAGAGTAGTCGGCGCTGACACATTCCTGGGACTCGACTCGATTGCGTCCATTTCGCTTGGCTTCATAAAGAGCGTCGTCGGCGCATTTAATGATGGTGTCGTAGTCACTCGGTCCGGTAAAGTCATTGGGCGTGAAGGTGGAGACTCCCATGCTGGCGGTAATGTTAATCACGCAACCGTCTGAAGACGCAAATTTTTCTTCTTCAATTGCCAATCTCAACTTTTCCGCCAAGGCCACGGTTCCGGATTGGTCTGTTTCCGGAAGCAGGATCACCAGTTCCTCCCCTCCGTAGCGGGCTACCATATCTGTTACCCGGGATTTGGTTTTTAGTATTTTCGACACCTCCCGCAGAATCATATCCCCGGCTTGATGCCCGTGGATGTCATTGACTTTCTTGAAATGATCCAGATCGACCAGGATCAGACTCAGGCAATGTCGATACCTCTTGGCTCGGGTTATTTCCTCATTCAATTTGATATGGAAAAATCGCCGGTTGTAAATTTGAGTCAATTCATCCGTGACGGACATCTGTTCAATGACTTGATAAGCCTTGATCAATTTTTTGGACAACCGCAGGACATGCCAATAAATAACTCCGATCAGAACGAAAAGGGTTAGCGCGCTAAGCAGAATTATGGCGAATTTGTTGAAACTCATATTTCGATGCATGTCGGTTACATCAAAGGAGACGCTGATTCCGCCTCTGATATCACCGATTTTGTAGCCTTGTTTGGCGTGACAGACCAGGCAGCCTTCCTCCACGCGCAAGGGAGCCATATAAGTGAATATGGAACGCTCTCCGGAAGAAATCGTTTCCTGGAGTTCCTTTTCACCGTTTTCAAAAGCGGCTAGGGCTTGGCTCTCGAATTCCGTCGGCTTGTTACCAGGGTTGATCGGCCGGAGGCTGGTGATATGGAAGCGGAAGTCGCCCGCCTTTTCAGCGTATTGGGATATTTCCCTGGTCATCAGCGCCGGATTTTTTTTGGTGTAAATATCGCCGTTTGCGGTCTGGATATCGGGATTTTCCAGATAGGGGTTGGAGACCACCCCCTCGGTTTTTCTGACAAACACTCCATTATAGGCGGCGTTCCAGCGCCGGGTGAGCATGATACCATTGAAATGGGCTCGGGCCTGGGAGAGAATCTGGTTGTTTATCAAGGAATTTGTCCTGATTATCAGACCCATGAAAATCCCGATGACAAAAATGCAGACGACCAGGCTGAGATTGATTAAAAAAGGCCTCCAGACGTTGCCTTTGCCTGAAAGCGCCAGGCTCGATGTTTGAGAAGTTTTCCGGTTTTGGTCATTGGTTTGAGAAACTGGCATAGGCGATTCTCCAGCGGCGTGCGTACTTCGGATAATATGTAACAACGATGCTTGCTTATCGTATGATGGTCTGAATTGTTCAGCGAAATCACGGATCAAGGAACGCTTTTCCAATTCAGCCTGTTTTCAATAATTCTATAGGTCAAAGCCAAGTTTGTCTATCGACCGTTAAGTTGATTTTTCCTAAATACTTGATCCGGCCAGTACGTTTTGGTACAATACAGAGTTTGGACCAGCCCAGATCGGCAATGGATTATTCCTGGCGACCAATAGGATAGGTCTATTATTTCAGTTAGAGGTACTCATGTTTGAAAATGAAACAATTTTAATTACCGGCGGCACGGGAACGTTTGGTTCAGCGGTTCTTAAAAGACTTCTCAATACACAGATCAAAGAAATTCGCGTTCTCAGCCGTGATGAAAAAAAACAGGATGAAATGCGATCAGCCTTAAAAAGCACTAAGGTCAAGTTTTTCATCGGCGATGTCCGAAATTATGACAGCGTCCAACAGGCCCTGCAAGGAGTGGATTACGTTTTCCATGCCGCCGCTCTAAAACAAGTGCCTTCTTGCGAGTTTTTTCCCATCGAAGCCGTCCGCACCAATACTTTAGGCCCGGAAAACGTTATGAACGCCGCCTTGGCCTGTGGCGTGAAAAAGGTGATTCTGCTCAGCACGGACAAGGCGGTTTACCCCATCAACGCCATGGGTATGTCCAAAGCCTTGATGGAAAAATTGATGACGGCCAAAGCCCGCATGTATATAGACTCGAAGACGACTTTTTGCGCCACTCGCTACGGCAATGTCATGGCCTCCCGAGGCTCGGTCATCCCTTTATTCATCAATCAAATTCTGACCGGACAGCCTATCACCGTCACCGATCCTAACATGACCCGTTTCATGATGACTATCGATGAAGCCCTGGACCTGGTTTTATACGCTTTTCATAATGGGAGCACCGGCGATTTGTTTGTCCAGAAGACGCCGGCCGCAAACTTGAAAATTCTGACGACCGCCCTGAAATTTGTCTTCAAGGCCGATAACCCCGTGGTGACCATAGGCACGCGTCACGGCGAAAAGCAGCATGAAACCCTTCTTAATCGCGAAGAAATGGCCAAAGCCGAAGACTTAGGCGCCTATTATCGAGTTCCGGCCGATGTGCGCGACCTGAACTACGCTTGTTTTTTTGTGGCCGGCGAATGCAAGCTTTCCGAGCAGGATGACTATAATTCCTCCAACACAACCCAGTTGAACGTTGAGGAAATGGTCGATCGACTCTTAAAGCTGGATTGTGTCCAAGAGGCTTTGAACCACAATAAAATCACTTTATAGAGGTGATGGCTAAACGGTCTTTTGGGCCCAGCTCTTAGTCGAAGGCAATTTTGAAGTTCGCAATACAGGTCGGTATCACCCCGGCTTCAAAATTCGCTCTCCTCAATCCGGGCGAAAATATCCGGTGTTGAAACCACGGCTATTATAAATTATTTCAAAAGGAAAAATCTGGAAACGATGATATTCCCGAGTGAACCTAAAATAATAACCGGCGGGTTGGCCGTTGATGAACGTGGCGAAGTTGGTTTCGTCAATGATTTTGACCCGGCCGGCGTCAAGCGCTTCTACACGGTGGCCAATCATCGGGTTGGTCAGATCCGCGCTTGGTTGGCGCATCGCTATGAAGCCAAGTTCATTTTCGCGGTTCAGGGCGCCGCGCTGGTTGGGGCGGTCAAAATCGAGGATTGGGAACATCCGGCCAAGGATGCCCTGATTCACCGCCATGTTCTTTCGGCTCATCAGCCGGCTATTTTCCATATCCCGGCCGGATATGCCAATGGCTCCATGTCCCTGACGCCGGATGCCAAGCTTCTTTATTTTTCCACCGCGACCTTGAATGAGTCCCGGGCGGATGACATCCGATATGATCCGAGGTATTGGGACATCTGGTCGCCGGTGAACCTGGGAACCAGCTTTTCCTTTTGAAATTAACTTCATTAGAGAGAAATATGAAAAGTACAGTCATAGTCCTTGGGGCCACGGGCATGTTGGGGTCGATGGTTTTGGACGTGCTCTCCCGCGAGCCTTCACTATCCCTGGCCGCCACCGTCCGCCGATCCGACCAAGCCGAAAAACTGAACCGGCGGCTGCCGGGTGTCGAGGTCAAGTTGCTGGACGCTTTTAACGATCAAAGTCGTGACATTGCAGATGTTATCGATGGAAATAGTTGGGTGGTCAACGCTATCGGAACGATCAAGCCTTATATCCACGATGATAACGCGACTGAAGTCGAAGCGGCCATCCTGGTCAACGCTCTTTTCCCCCATAAACTGGCCGCGGCCGCCGAGAAAGTCGGCGCCTCCGTCCTGCAAATCGCCACCGACTGCGTCTATGCCGGAGACCAGGGCCATTATCCGGAGGGCGCTCCTCATGATCCGGTGGATGTCTACGGCAAGACAAAAAGCCTGGGCGAAGTCTGCTCCAAACAAGTCCATCACTTGCGTTGTTCCATCGTCGGTCCGGAACCCAAGGCCGATACTTCCCTTTTGGGCTGGTTTCTAGGTCAACCCTCAGGCAGTCGGAATAACGGTTACACCAATCAC
>JADFXS010000198.1:4063-5548 GCA_015233515.1 Deltaproteobacteria bacterium
TAAACAACATGTGGTGCCTGAAGGTGTTATCGCTAAAAGCGATCTACTCAAGACTTTTGCTCGAGTTTACCGGCGGGAGGACATTGTCATCGACCCCGGCCCGGCGGCCATGGCCATCGATCGGACCCTGAAAACGTCCAACCTGATTTTGAACGGAGCATTGTGGGCGGCCGCCGGTTATCAAAAACCCCCCACCATCCCGGAAATGATCTCTGAAATGGCGAACTTCAATTATAGGCTGCGTGATCTATGAAAATTATGACCCTTTTCGGCACCAGGCCGGAAATTATCCGCTTATGTCGAGTTATCGAAAAACTTGACGGCCTGTGCCGGCATATCGTCGTGCATACCGGTCAGAACTATGACGTCAATTTGAATGACATTTTTTTTGAGCAATTAGGGGTCAGAGCCCCTGATCATTATTTGGGCGCGGTGGGATCTTTCGGCGAACAAATCGCGCGCATCCTGGCCGAAAGCGAGCGCTTGCTGCTCGCGGAGAAGCCGGACAAGTTCTTGATTTTAGGTGACACGAACAGTTGCCTGGCGGCCATCATGGCCAAGCGTCTCGCCATTCCGGTTTATCATATGGAAGCCGGGAACCGCTGTTATGACGACCGGGTTCCGGAAGAGGTCAACCGCCGGATCATCGACCATTCCAGCGACGTGCTCATGCCTTATACCGAACGCAGCCGCAAAAACCTTCTGAGAGAAGGTCTGGCCGGGGAGCGTATCTATGTGACCGGCAACCCTATCTTTGAAGTCATTAAGCACTTTGAACCACAAATCGATCGTTCCGCCATCCTCGACGCTTTAGGCCTGCAAGCGGAAGGATACTTCCTGGTCACCATGCACCGGGCGGAGAACGTCGATCTCCCGGACCGGCTTGAGCGGTTCATCGCCGTGTTCGATCAGCTCCAGCGTTTGTATAATTTGCCCGTGATCATCAGTACCCATCCCCGGACTAGAAATCGTCTCAAATCATTAGGGATCGAAAATCGAAGTCCGGAGGTCCGTTATCTGGACCCCTTCGGTTTTTTTGGTTTCGTGGCGCTGGAAAAAAATGCGTTCTGCGTTCTGAGCGACAGCGGCACTGTTCAGGAAGAATGCGCCATTTTCCGTAAGCCGAACGTCACGATTCGCGACGTCACCGAGCGACCGGAGACCATCGAATGCGGGAGCAATATTCTGAGCGGCGCTGACGGCGATTCCATCCTCCTTTGCGTCAAGACGGCCTTGAACCAGAAAGGAAAATGGAACCCGCCTCCGGAATATCTGGTCGAAGACGTCAGCACCACAGTGACCAAAATCATCCTGGGCCACCTGGAGCCGCGCCGGTAACCTCACTTTGCAGGCCAGCCCCCGGCAAAACCCGGGTTAAAGTTTCAATTCCCGGTCGCAAGCCGTGGCCAGCCATTCATGGTCATGGCTGGCGATAATCAAGGTCGAGCCTTCCCTTCGAGCCCGGAGCGCTGCGTCTCGCACCGC
>JADFXS010000199.1 GCA_015233515.1 Deltaproteobacteria bacterium
CTCGCAACGCGCCCTTGGCCAACTGGATCGCGCGCACATCTCCTTGGGTCAGGGGGATAGGGTGATGGGTAAGGGTCAGGTCGGCCGGGACAATTTCAAACTCGAGGATACTGTTTTCACCTGACCGCCAGCAACTGGAAGTAAAGGCTTTGTTAAAGCTGCCGCTTTTAGTGATGACGCCGGCTCGCAGCAACTCGGCAATTATGCTGATCACTCCTGATCCGCAGATACCGGCCGGAGGTTTTTTCATACCATCGGCGGTTTGCATGACGGAATAATCGAGGCGACCCTTTTTTGGAACGAAGCATGCCGAGTCGATAGCGCCGGAGGTCGCCTGCATCCCGTAACGGATGGATGCTCCTTCGAAGGCTGGACCCGTGGCACAAGAGGCGGCCGCCCATCCCCGATCGGTAACCAGGATAATTTCGCCATTGGTTCCTATGTCCACCAACATGGTTCCGACGTCATTGTTGCCTAAATCCGCGGCCAGGGCGGCGCTGACGATGTCGGCTCCCAGGTAGCCGCTGATGAGCGGCAAGGTTCGCAGGCGTGCGGAAGCATTGACAGCCAAGCCGACGCTTTCGGCGGCAACCAGTTGATCGTCATAAAACCGAGGAACGAACGGGAAAATCGCGATGGGAGAAGGGTCCTGGCCGAGCAGCAGGTGGATCATGGTGCTGTTACCGACCGCGACCATTTCACCCACCGCGCTCGGGTCGACCTTGAAACGGCGACACAGGGCGGATATTGCCCAGACAATGGCGCTTGCCGTCATTTTTTGAAGCCGCGGCAGTGTCCCGGTGTCCATACGCACGGCATTGATTCGGCTGATTACGTCATCCCCGAAAATAGCCTGAGGATTTCGAGCGGAGGTCGACCCCACGATGGATCTCCTCGACAAATCACACAAATAAACGGCTAAGGTGGTAGTGCCGACATCGACGGCCACGCCGTAGCCGGATGATGAAGGTTCTGTACTCCCCGGCGGCATCGCCGGCGGTTTTGACAGAAGCACCGGCAAGCCCTTCTGCACGACTTCCGGAGTAAGGCGGCTTTCTTGCGGGATTTCAATGGTCGCTTCCGCGAAGACCCGTGCGCGGCAAGCCAAGCGATAGCCGGCCGCGAGCCTTTCCGCCCCCAAAAAGGCTCTCTCAGCGTCATCTGCCGCGCTCAGCGCGCCCTGCGCGGAAGACCTGGCCAGAATTAAGCACTTACCGCAGCGCCCACGCCCGCCGCAATCGGAACGTAAAAGAACACCACTGGTTACCAAGGATTCCATCAGAACGGCGCCCGGTCGAGCCTCAACGTCGCGGCCTTCGACCTTGATCCATAAATTCTCGGTATCAGTCATGGGAAGCTCCAAAAAAAAGTTTCTCGGACTGCTTGTCTGCGTGATATAGTAATTTAAATGCTTTTTCAACCTCGATTTCGATTTAATATCATTACATCGATGCGAGGTCGATGATCTGGAAGCCGGTGGCTTCCATAAACATAAGAACGATGTTTTTACCGATATCGTGGACATCCCCCTTGACAGTGCCGGCCACGGCTTTGCCTAAAGGCCGGTTCCCGGACGCTTTCAACACGGGCTGCAAGGCGTTTAAACAAAGCTTGGTGGCCATTGCGGAAACAAGGACATTCGGAATAAAGTATTCGTAGGTTCGCCACTTCTGCCCGACGATCGCCAATCCTTTTAGAATGCCTTGTTCAATAATGTCGGCGGGAGACAGGCCTTCAAGAAGACATTTTTTTATGATGGCCGGGGCTTTTTTGGTATTCCCTTTGACAATGGCGCATTCGAGTTGTCGGATGGAGATCATTTCCCGCCTCTGCTCGGAGTATTGAAGCTCCTCGCGGCAAGCAGCGAGGAATCGTCGACCTGTGAGGAAAGAACACTTTTTAATTTTTTGTCCGCCAACCCCGTAGCAAGCCACGGGGATTGCGCTTGCTTGCATGTTCGCGGAAACGAAAGTCTCAGTATAACATACCCCTTAAATCGTCAAAGGGGGAAGAGGATTTTCCCCCTTTGGCCTTCAAAAATGTATCGGTTCGGTTCTTATAAATACTTACCGGCCTCCGGTTTGTGCTTCCAAAGTCCGGCCAAGATGGCCGAGGACAGGAAGGCGGAAATGATCCAGAACCAGAAGGTGGCGGTCCAGCCGATCTTATCGGTCAGCAAGCCGCTGAATATGCCGGCCATGCCCGCGCCGATATAGCCGAAAAAGTCAATGAAGCCGGCCGCCGATCCGGCCGCCTTGCGGGTCCCGAAATCCATGGGCACGGCCCCGATCAGGATGACCTGGGTTCCCAGGACGCAGAACCCGATAAGCCCTAGAATGATGAAACTCAGGACCCAATTCCCTTGAGGAATTCCGTAGTAGAAAAAGATAGCCAGGCAGCCTAGGACGCCCATCAGGATACAAGCGATGGGCGGGCGTCGGCTCTGAAAAAACTTATCGCTGGCCCAGCCGGAGAAAATGGCGCCGGCGATGCCAAAAGCGGGGACGGCAATGGCAGTATACGAAGCTTTGGCTATGCCCGCTTTCTGAACTTCGAACAGATAGGTGGGCGCCCAAAGCAAAAAGCCGTAGCGGATGACATCGACAAAGAAAAAAGACCAGGACACCGCCCAGATGCGAGGATTACCCACGGTCTGCTTCAGAGTGTACTTGAAGCCCGCGTGTTCTTCTTTTTCCTTCTTGGGCTTGATCTTTTTCCGAATCTCTTCGACGCTCATCCCGGCGAATTCGCCGTGCTGTTCAAAAATCTCGATGGGCGGCAGGTTGGCGTCTTCAGGCCGATTTTTAGCCATCAGCAAGGGAAGAAAAGCGATCGCGGCGAAAATGATCGGCGCGTAAGTAAACGCTCCCCGCCAGCCGCCATGGGCGATGGCCCACCCCGCCAGTAACCAGGCCATGACGTTGCCGAATTGATAACAGGCGCCGTATAACCCCATCCGCTTCCCGCGCGCCTTGGGAGGAAACCACTGCGAAAGCGTTTTCACACAGTTAGGCCACCCGCCGGCCTGGAAGAAACCGTTCAAGCCCCATACCACGCCCAGGGCGATAAGGCCCAGGCTCGCGGCCGGGATCATCAACAGGTTCATCAAAGCCGAAAGCAGCATCATGGTAAAGAGGTAATGCTTTGACGAAAATCGTTCCGATATCTGGCCGTGAGTAAACTGGCCGATGGCGTAGGCCCAGAAAAGAGCCGTCCCTATCGCTCCAAGCTCGGTCTTGCTCCATCCAAATTCCTTCATCATGTCCGGGATAGCCACGGAAAAGTTGACGCGGCAAAGGTAAAATGCTCCATATGTGATCCAAAATACAATAAAAATCTGGTTGCGCCAGTGAGTGAATCCTTTGGTCCATTCGGCCCATTGAGCCTTTTCTTCAGCAGATTGATGCGCGGATGTCGATATGGCCGTATCATTCGCCATGTCCTATCCTCCTTATACTATTCAATATCTTTAAAGCTCATTTTTCAGCCTGGTTTTTCGCTCCTGAAAGCTTCGAGATACTTGACGCGGTATAGGTCTTGATTGACAAACACCTCCATGCTCCGGACAAAAGCCATCGGACTTTTATCCACAGGGCTGGGAATGGCGGTCGTCCGAGTCCGCCGCTTGGGACAGAACCAGAAAAACTGATTGATCCCTCCACATTATAGGAGACCGGACGAAGTATGGCCGAATCCGGAAACCATCCGGGCCTCCTGAAAGCCCCGTTTAATTTCCTTGAAATGTTCTATCCGGATAAGACCGTGTTAATATTTTCCATACTCATGGTAAGACTCGAAGAGAGCCACCACGTTTTCAATCGGAGTGTCGATCTGGATGTTATGAGCCGTGCAAATGATGTATCCGCCGCCTTGCTTGGCCGAATCAAGGGCGTACTTCACCATGGCCTTGACGTCCTCGGGCGTTCCCAACGGCAGGACATGCTGAATGTCCATCCCGCCCTGAAAGGTGATGTCCTTGCCGAATTCTTCCTTCAGCTTCTTGATGTCCATGTTGGTAGCCTTCGGCTGTAAGGACTGTAGAATATCCAGCCCGCATTCAATCAAATCCGGGATGAACATTTTCACGTCGCCGCAGGTATGGTACATGACCGGAATGCCGTATTGATGGGCGATATCCACATAAGTCTTGAAGCCTTTTTTAAAGTACCGCCGCCACATATCCAAACTGAGCAGGGGCCCGGTCTGGGCGCCGATGTCATCACCCATCATAAAGATGTCGATCTCGCCGTCCGCGGCTTTAAAGACGCGATGGTTGTACTCGATAAAATAGTTGATGATGTGATCGCGCATGTGCTCGACTATTTTCGGATTCATGACCATGTCGATGAAAATCTGCTGTATGCCCCGCAGGTACATCATGGGTTTGAGCTGGGCTGTCCGGTCAAGACGATCGCCCACATTGATGACGCAGTGTTGAGGGTGATAAACGAGACAATCGGCCTTGACTTTTGAGTAGTCCCACCAATCCGCGCTGGCCCAATGGTCATATTTTTCGATGTCTTCAAGTTTTTTAAATTTTTCAAGGGGCGATTCGGCCACTTCCGTATAAGTTCCCTGGTGAGCGGTTCCTTTTCCATAGGTGACAATCTTCCGCTTGACACCCCAGAGGTCCTCGACCGTGCCGTCGGGATGCTTTTTGAATGATTGGCCCACATAGCTGGGTCCGTAATTATTTCGGAAATCCACACCTAGAAAATCGAGGAGCTCCGGGTAAGTCTCACATCCGAAGTGCTCCATGGTTTTTTTCTGAATTTCCGGCACCATCCATGCGTCGATCGGCACGCGGTCGGGCTCCTGGTGCTTCACCGCCATGAGCGCTCTTTCTCGGCAGCTCATCCTCTCGTTTTTTGCTCGAAACTCTGTGATCCGTGAACGGCGTTCTTGAAATATTTTGTCGTCTTTCATCGTTTTCTCCCTTCGTGTGGGGTTTACCGCCTCATTTTCCCAGCCAACCCATCACTTTTTTAATGCCGGCCGGCGGGTCGGGAGCATAGCCATCCGCTCCGATCATATCGGCGAACCTTTGATCGATCGGCGCGCCGCCGATGATGATTTTCACTTTATCCCGCAGGTTTCGTTCCTTCAGCATCCGCATTACGTCGTTCATGGCGAGACGAGTCGGGGTGTAAAGGCAGGAAAGACCGAGGATATCGGGCTTTTCGGTCTCCACCGTGTCCACAAACTTTTTGGCGGAGACATCGATGCCCAGATCAATCACCTTGAAGCCCGCGCCTGTAAACATCATGGACACGATATTCTTGCCGATATCGTGGACATCACCCTCAACCGTTCCGATGACCAGCTTGCCGACTGGTGGGACGTCGTTTTTCTCCAGAGCCGGCCTCAATAAGGTCAAGGCGTCAGTCATGGCCATGCCTGACATGAGGAGTTCGGGGACGAAAATTTCTTGACGGGAAAAGTGCAAGCCGACGGTATCCAAACCTTGGATCAGACTTTTCAAGATGTCGCCGGGAGCGATCTTCTGGTCGAGTGCCTCCTGGATAAACACCTGAACGTTCTCCATGT
>JADFXS010000200.1:0-437 GCA_015233515.1 Deltaproteobacteria bacterium
GATATGAGCGATTATGCCGATGTTTCTAGTAGCTTTGAGTCTCTTATCAATGGCCACTGGTCTGGTCCTCGATCAGGCTTTTGTCCGGCCATAATGGCCAAGACAGGTCGATATGCCCAAAGACGGCGGCGGCTTCTTGGCCATCCACCAGAAATTTGACGGATTTTATTTCCGGAAAATTAAAGCACACAGTATTGATTATGGCCCAAAGGCACAACCGCTCGCCGTTGGCGTTAAGGCCGCTGGTGTTGGCCGGCGGGGCGGCCAAGTCGATGAAGGCCGTGCCTTGATAGTCAAAATATACTTGCCGCCAGCGAAGGCCGGGACACAAGCTGCCTCCCGGTTTTTTTCCGGTTTCCTGGCTCAGAATTTCCAATACTTGACGCAACCGGTCCGGAAGAGACGGTGATTCCGGAAAACGTTGCCGAGTCCAGGTC
>JADFXS010000200.1:718-2564 GCA_015233515.1 Deltaproteobacteria bacterium
TCGTTTCCCAATTTTGGCTCCTCGGCGTATGGTGAATACGCCTGCGGGCCAAAACCGGTCCAACTTCGCGTTTCGCCTAGGATTTACGCGCCCTATCCGCGATTTGGTGGTGGATTTAGGGCTATACGTGACTTGCCAGGCGGGGAATGCAATATTTATGGCCTTGAAGCTATGCCGGGAACATGGTATTTACTTACATGACACTATGGAATGATGGCTGACATATTAAAGCCATGGCTTTGAAGTCATGGCCTATGGAGACTGATGGCTGGTATCCAAACTACGGCAACTAAGTCCTGGGTTGGAAAAACCGTCTTGGTTGTAGATGATTATCGCAGCATTCGCAAGAGTATCCGAGAATTACTCCAGGGAATGGGCGTGGTCTGCATCGAGGCGGAAAACGGTCTGCAAGCGCTGGAAATACTACGAGGAAGTCTGCCGGATGTCATTATCTCCGACTTGGTCATGCCGGAAATGGACGGCTTCGAACTGACCGAAGCCATCAAATCCTCACTCGCGTGGCGACTTATCCCGGTAATCATTATCTCCACTCATACCGATTCTCGATATATCTTCAAAGCCTTGCGCTTGGGCGCCGATGATTATCTGACCAAACCCGCCAGTAAGGAAATGCTTGAAATAGTGTTAAACCGGGTTGTTGACCATGAGTGGTAAAGGGGCTCCGGAAATTGACCGCATGGCGGTCAAAATTTCCCACCTGGACCGGTTATTGGGACTGACCGGAGAAATTATCATCACGGCCAGCAATATCTCCATCTTGCAGCGGCATTTGAGAACCACCTCACAGCATCTGGATAAAGATTCCATGGAGATGATCAAGAACGCCGCGATTACCGCCAACCGTATTTCCTCGGACTTACATCATTTGGTCATGGACATCCGTCTGGTCCCCATCAAGGAGACCTTCCTGCGCTACCGTCGTTTGGTCAGGGACTTGGCCAAAAAAAAGGGCCGGCAGATTAATTTCGAATTGGTCGGCGAGGACACCCTGGTGGACAAGACGGTGACCGAGCGTCTTTATGAGCCGCTGGCTCATCAGATCAGAAATGCCATCGATCACGGGCTGGAAGACCCACTGGAAAGAAAACATCAAGGCAAGAACCCTACCGGGCAACTGACTTTGACCGCCTATAAAAAAGAGGGTTTTTCCTATGTATCCGTTTCCGATGACGGGCGCGGGCTGAACGAAGAACGTATCAAGCAGGCGGCCGTGGAAAAAGGTATACTTACTCCGGCCCAAGCGGCAAATCTTACCAGCCAGGATTGTTACGCCTTGATTATGCAGCCCGGTTTTTCCACGGCCAGTGAGGCTACGGAAATATCCGGCCGCGGCGTGGGTATGGATGTCGTCAAAAATACGGTGGAGGAACTTGGTGGGGAAGTAATCATCGAAACCACCCTCGGACAAGGTTCAACTTTTACTTTTAAAATTCCGCAATTGTCGGCGGTGAACATCGTCGACGCGCTGATCATTCGGGCCGCCGAAGACTTTTATGCCGTGCCCATCGGCAATGTTGTGGCCACTCAAGCCGTACCGGCCGAAGAAATCCATACCGCCATGGAAAAGGCCGAATGCATTATTTATCTGGGGACGATTATCCCTATTCATGACCTCAGACATTTGCTGACCGGGCGCCGACTGGAAGAATCGCTAACCATGGTGCCGGTTATTATCATCGAAGCGAAAAACGGTCGAATCGCCCTCAAAGTATCTGAATTCATTCGACCTCAAAAACTCGTCCTAATTCCCTTACCGGAAATCTTTTCCGTCAAGGGTGTTTCCGGAACCACTATTCTAGGCGGTAATCAGCTCGGATTGGTGTTG
>JADFXS010000200.1:2603-5545 GCA_015233515.1 Deltaproteobacteria bacterium
GGTTGGTTTGGCTACAGGCCGTTCCCAAGAAATCGAGGATAGCACCTTTCTAAGCCGTGAGACCGTGACCATGGATTTTCCGACGGAATCAGCCGCTCCCCCGGACTCTGTCCGACCGGTCGTGGGATCATCGACGCAAGATGAGCCGGAGGAAGCCGCCAAAGTTAATGTCCCGGAAATGGATGGGGCCATGGCCGAGGAATTTTTTCTGGAGATTCAAAATATTCTTAAGGAATTGAACGAAGACATTTTTCAGCTCGAGAAGACTCCGGAAAATCTTCAGCGGGTCAATGTTATTTTTCGGCATTTTCACTCGATTAAAGGCAACCTGATCATGACCGGTTTTTCCGCTCTGGGAAGTTTTGTTCATAGCGTCGAATCGGTTTTAGATCGTATTCGGGATAAAGAGCTGGAAGTTAATCAGGAGATCATCGACGTTCTTTTGGACGCCGTGAAACTTTTGGAAGAGGCTTTGACCCAAATCAGGAAAGGCCGATCGTATGAACTTCGCGATCAGGAATTGCTGACCGCGCTGGAAAAATATCGTCGCCAAGAAATCGTGGATGATAAACAAGCCCCTGAGGAAGTGGATGGGGCTTTCCACTTGAGTCCCCTGGGCCAACTGCTCCTGCAGGCCAAGATAGCGCAAAAAGCCAACATTTTTCAATCGATGATCAAGTTCAAACCTCGCTTTCAGGATGCCTATCTGGTCGCTTACTTGATTTTGCGGCGTTTGGCCTTGATCGCGGACGTTATTGATACCGTACCATCCCTAGACCGCATAGAACGCGGTCTAGCCGGTGAGGAATTCAAGGTCATGTTTGCAACTCGCCATGATCTGAGCCAGGTCAACGGATTTTTCAAGCGTCAATTAACCACTCATTTTAACGTCACCGAATTTGAAAACTTGCTCATGGAGTAGCCTATGGCCCGGATATTGGTCCGTATCAGTCCGGAAGACGCCGCTCAGCGGGTGTCTTCTTATCTGCTGGCGGCCAAATACGAAGTAATCACCGGCGCGAAAATCGATCCATCCAGCGATCCGGTCACCATGGCTGAAGACATTTTAACACAAAACCCCGCGGTCGTAATTTTGGATTATCTTCCCGAGGATGCCTGGTCGGTGAAACTCCTACAAACTGTCAGGATAAAAAATGCGCTTATAAAATTTATATTTATGGTCGATAGCCACTTGCCGGCATCCCACGTGCTGATGGCCATGAACGAAGGGGCCTCATCCATGCTGACTCTGCCGGTGACTCAGGAAGCTCTTAATGTTTATGTGACTAGAGCCCTGGCCCGCCGCCAGGAAGAGAAAGCCTTGGCCGAGGAACTGGACCAGTGTCATAAGCTGATTGAACGGGAAAAAACCACGTGCGAAGGATTGACCGTCGAAAAAATCGATCAAAAACGATTTATTAGAGAATACGTCCGCCTGGTAAACGTTTTGCTCGCCGGAACCGTGGCCAAAGGCAAGCGCAAAATTCTCCTGGTCAGTGATTCATCCTACCAATTGGATCGTTTTCGAAAGCACCTCGAAGATGCCGATTTTCTGGTGATTACCGCCCTGGATGGAAATAAAGGTCTGGAAACCGCCAGGCAGGAACACCCGCGGATCATTGTTTCCGATCTGGAAATGCCTGGGATGAATGGTTTGGAATTCTGCTTAGCCGTGAAAAACGACGAAACCATAGGACCTAATCATTTCATCATTTGCACGGCTAATCAGGATAAGGTCAGCCAAGTCCTCAAACCGGAACACAAAGTGGACGATTGCCTGATAAAACCGGGGCGGCCGGAAGATTTCCAGGAGTTTACCGCCCGGGTGGCTCTTGGGCTTTTAGTCTGAGATTTGAAGTAATTGCAAAACTAGTCATTTAAGACCGCCGGCGGCGGACAAGCCCGACCAAGAGTTGAGCCAAAAGGGCGGTTTGGCAATTATCTCATTTTAAAACTCCAAATGCTTGGGCGTCCGCGGGAAGGGGATGACGTCTCGAATGTTGGTCATGCTGGTGACTAACATCAGAAAACGCTCAAAGCCCAAGCCAAAACCCGCGTGCGGGACCGCGCCGAACCGGCGGATATCCGTATACCACCAATAATTTTTCATCTCCAGATTCATTTCGGCCATACGTTGTTCCAGAACATCGAGGCGTTCTTCGCGCTGACTACCGCCGGCCAGTTCTCCCACGCGCGGAACCAAGAGATCCATGGCGGCCACGGTTTTCCCGTCGTCGTTGACTCTCATGTAGAAGGGTTTTATTTCCTTGGGATAATTATATACGATCACCGGTTTCTTGAAATAATCCTCACAAAGGAATCGCTCGTGCTCGGTCTGTAAGTCTGTTCCCCAACTAGGCGTAAATTCGAATTTTTTCCCTGATTTTTGCATCAAATCCAGGGCTTCGGCGTAAGGTAGCCGGACAAAGACCGATGACAGTAAGTTGTTCAGGACTTTCATCAGCTCCGGGTCGACATATTTGGCAAAGAGTTCCAGGTCCGGACCACAATAATCCATGACATGCCGGACCATGGCCTTTACCAAATCCTCTGACAGGTCCATGTTGTCATGGATATCGGCAAAAGCCACTTCCGGTTCCACCATCCAGAATTCGGCGGCGTGGCGGGGAGTGTTGGAGTTCTCGGCCCGGAAGGTCGGCCCGAAAGTATAGACTCGGCCTAAGGCGCAGGCGAAAAGTTCGGCTTCGAGCTGGCCGGATACCGTCAAACTGGCCTCTTGACCAAAAAAATCCTCTTGGAAGACTGTGCCTCCTGCCGGAGCTTCAATCGGCTGTCCCACGGGCAAGGTCGTCACTCGAAACAAGGCTCCGGCCCCCTCACAATCAGACCCGGTAATAATAGGGGTGTGCAGGTAATAAAATCCGCGGCTCCGGAAAAATTGATGGACCGCGAAAGCGCTTTCCGAGCGGATGCGGAACAAC
>JADFXS010000014.1:0-27912 GCA_015233515.1 Deltaproteobacteria bacterium
TCCTGGGGGCCGGTTGCTCCCAATGCCGCAAGTTGGAGGCGGACGTCATTGCCGTCCTGGCGGAAATGGGGGTTCCGGCGGACGTCGAACATGTTACCGATATTCAGCGAACTACGTCATATGGCGTCATGGGCGTCCCGGCGCTATTGATAAATGGCAAGGTCAAGGCTGTGGGCGGCGTCCCGCCGAAAGAAAAAATCAAACAATTGATAATCACGGCCATGGGCCGGGCATAAGGAGATAACTCATGGAAATCAAAGTGCTGGGGCCGGGTTGCGCCAAGTGTAAAAAGACCGAGGAATTGGTCAAGGAAGCCGTGGCGGAGACTGGAATCCAAGCCGATATCGTCAAGATCAGCGACATAATGGAGATCGCCAAATACGGTGTCTTTAGCACTCCGGCCATCATTATCGACGGCCAGGTCAAGGCCGTGGGTAAAATACCGAGTAAAACCGAAATCGTTAAATGGATCAAAGGGTAAAGGAGAGTAATCAAATGTCCGCACCATGCTGTTCCACCGAAAGAAGCCTGATGATTTTGTCCTGTTCCGGCGGGTCCAACGTGGGTCAACTCGCCAATCAGGCCGCCGTTGAACTGACCCAGGAAGGCTTCGGCAAGATGTTTTGCCTGGCCGGGATCGGCGGCCAACTTCAAGGCTTTGTGCAGTCCGCTAAAGATGTTGAAGCCATGGTGGCGATTGACGGTTGTGAAGTGGGGTGCGCCAAGGCCACCCTGGCCGCGGCCGGTGTTCCCCTCAAGAACCATCTGGTTTTGACCGAACTCGGTTTGACCAAAAACAAGAATTTCTCATTGAACCGGACGGATATCGACATGGTCAAGGCCGCCGTCCGAAAAACCGAACTATAGGCGTCATTCTGCGCCGATGCGCATGAATAACTGTTGCCTGCATCGAGGCGGCCTCACAAAAAGTGAAATGCTTTTGTTCCTTACCTGTTGAAGATTCCCCGCGGCCTGCCGTGGGGAGCTTCAATTTCAGCAGCGGGTTATCAGCCTCTGCGAAAGGAGCCAACCGAAATGTTGCTAACCGGCTATACCAAGGATATCTTTCGAGCGGAATGTAACCCCAGCTTCGAAACTTTGCATTGCATTGCTCATCTGCATCAGGATGTCGGGGAAGTTATACCATATCTTAACAGCGTTTTGGGGGGCGCGGCCTTTTTCGCCGATCCTCCGGCGGTCACCTTCAAGGTTTACGGGAAGCTGATCACGGTTCACGCCGACAAGATCGCCGTCAACGGTTTGAAAGACGAGGCCGAGGCGGACAAGATACTCCAATGGTTGATGGGGGAGATTAACTCGGCCTGGGAGAATCGGGCGGAAATCGAACCCAGCTATCAGGTGGCTGCTCGCCCGCAACTGTTGGCGATTCTCAAATTGCTGCCGAGAAAAACAGGTTGTCGGGCGTGTGGCCAGCCCACGTGCATGGCTTTTGCCGCGCTGATCACGGACGGGGCCAAAGGCCCGGACGACTGTTCGTTCCTCTCGGAGGAAAACAAAGCTCGCTTGGCGGCCTATTTGGCCGATTTCAACCTGGACCGCTAATTCGGTCATATCTGGAGATCATATGGAAACACCCCCTGACTGCTCCTGCCGCTTGCCGGTTGAATCCGGGACCGGATCAACGGCTAGGCCGCCCCGCGCGGTCATGATTAAATATTTATTGCCGGGCCTCATCGGGGGAGCGGTTTGGTATTTGATCTACCAGAGCCTGCCCGCCTTTGCCCGGTTGATCACTTTTAACCTTCTGGGTATACAAAAGGGGAGTCACCTGGGGGCCTCGGTGGAGTTTTTTTTCTATGACACGCCAAAGGTTCTGATGTTGTTGACTATCGTGGTTTTCGGCGTGGGTATCGTCAGGTCTTTTTTCACTCCGGAAAGGACCCGCCGCATCCTGGCCGGTAGACGGGAGTCGCTGGGCAACGTCCTGGCCGCTTTACTGGGCATCGTCACCCCTTTCTGCTCTTGTTCCGCCGTGCCTCTCTTCATCGGTTTCGTCACCGCCGGCGTGCCTCTGGGCATGACCTTTTCATTTTTGGTATCCGCGCCGATGGTCAACGAGGTGGCGGTGGTGCTGCTCTTCGGGCTGCTCGGCTGGAAAGTGGCCGCGCTTTACATGGGCACAGGGCTGATTATCGCCATGATTTCCGGGTGGGTTATCGGGCGGCTCCGGATGGAAGACTCTATCGAAGATTGGGTTCGCGAAATTCGGGCTTCGGCGGTGGACTTACCCCAGGACGAACAAACGTGGCTGGATCGCCTTACCGCCGGCCGGGAGGCGGTCAAGGACATCGTCGGCAAGGTCTGGCCGTACGTGGTGGCCGGAATTGCCGTGGGGGCGGGTATTCATGGTTATGTCCCGGAAGGCTTCATGGCTTCGATCATGGGCAAGGGCGCGTGGTGGTCGGTGCCGGCGGCTGTTTTAATCGGCATTCCCATGTATTCCAACGCGGCCGGAATCATCCCCGTGGTGCAGGCACTCTTGGGCAAAGGGGCGGCTCTAGGCACGGTCCTCGCTTTTATGATGGCGGTCATCGGCCTTTCCTTGCCGGAAACGATCATTTTAAGAAAAGTTCTCAAGCCAAAACTGATAGCCGTATTCATCGGCATCGTCGGCTTGGGTATTCTAATTGTTGGGTATCTTTTCAACTTACTGATTTAGGTGGCTAAAATGTTAAAATGACCGATTATTCCCGCGGTTATGCCTACCAAACATCATCCGCCGCCGATGGTCGAATATATCTGAAAAAGTCCGGAGACCGTCCTCTGATGGTCAGCAGGGTTTTAACAACAATATTTGGGATAACGACATTAATGCTCCCCTGTAATATCTGAGTTTTGCTTTGATGTGCCCAGGGTACGCCGAACAAAAAGTTAGGAGATAATGACCATGGTCCTTACGATTACCACTGATGAGTACATGCGGATGAAAATGGCCTTAATGGATCGAGACGGTGAAGAAGCCATCAAAATAATAAGAGAATTAATCAAGAAATTAGATCAGCAGGCTCAGCAGGGATTGAAGTCTCATCTGGATAAATAAAGGACAAATCGGTTCTACCTAATTTGAGCGAATTAAAAAAGTCTAAAAACCACCCGGTCGCTTGGCCGTCATAACCATTTGACAAGGGGATGTGAGTGATTTATAATTCGTTAAAGGACGAATTATAGGAGATGTCAATTGGATGATTTCATGAGCATTGCCAAGGCACTGGGAGACGAACGGCGGGTTCGCGTGCTTATGGTCCTGCAAGGCAGGGAACTCTGCGTTTGCCAGATCATCGACTTCCTGGGGTTGGCCCCGTCTACCGTTTCCAAGCATATGTCCATTCTGCGGCAGGCCAGGTTGGTCAAGGCTCGGAAGCAGGGACGATGGATGCACTACCGTCTCCCAGGCTCCGAGGCCTCTGAAGCGGTCAAAAGCGCTCTGTCGTGGTTGAAACAGTCCTTGGCGGACAACCCGGTCATTGAGGAAGATGAAATCCGGGTCGTGGGATTAATTAGAAAACACGATGAAAAATATTGCCAGGATTAGAACAAGCTTTGATTTCTAGACTGCCCGGGAGGGAAAAATGACCAAGCGGAAGGTTCTTTTCATTTGCGTCCATAACAGCGCCAGAAGCCAGATGGCCGAGGCTTTTTTCAAAAAATACGGCGGCGACCGCTTTGAGGTGGAAAGCGCCGGACTGGAACCTGGACCACTGAATCCTTTGGCCGTGGAAGTCATGACGGAAGCGGGAATCGACATCAGCCGGAACAAGACCCAAAGCGCGTTTGACCTCTATAAGGCCGGACAACTCTATAAATATGTGATCACCGTATGTGATGAATCTTCGGAAAAACAATGTCCCATTTTTCCCGGTTTGACCCAGCGGCTGCACTGGGGATTCCCCGATCCATCCTCGTTCACGGGAACCTGGGACGAGAAGATAGCCCTGACCCGGGACGTCCGAGACCGGATTGAAGCTAAGATAATGGAATTCATCCAGAACAATTAGGAGATTGGCATGTCTACCGTCACCAAACGTCTTTCATTTCTAGATCGTTTTCTGACCCTGTGGATTTTCCTGGCCATGTTCGTCGGGGTTATGTGGGGGTACCTGTTTCCCGGTATCCGCCAAGTCATTAATTTTTTCCAGGTGGATACCACCAACCTGCCCATTGCCCTGGGATTGATCCTGATGATGTATCCGCCCTTGGCCAAGGTCAAATATGAGCTTTTGGGACAAGTCTTCCGCAATTTTAAAGTGTTGGCGTTATCCTTGATCCAAAACTGGGTGATAGGGCCGATATTGATGTTCCTTCTGGCTATCACTTTCTTGTCCGGTCATCAAGAATACATGGTGGGATTGATTCTCATCGGCCTGGCCCGCTGCATCGCCATGGTCATCGTCTGGAACGATCTGGCTTCCGGCGACACCGAATACTGCGCCGGTCTCGTAGCCTTCAATTCCATCTTCCAGGTATTGTTCTTCTCCGTGTACGCCTATATTTTCATTACCGTGATGCCGGGAGTTCTAGGCTTGAAAGGAGTGGTGGTCAACGTGACCATCGGCCAGATCGCCAAGAGCGTCTTTATCTATCTGGGCATCCCCTTCATCGCTGGAATCATTTCGCGAATAGCCGGCCTGAAGATCAAGGGACGGGAATGGTATGAACAAAAGTTCATTCCCAAAATAAGCCCGATCACCCTGATCGCCCTGCTCTTCACCATTTTGGTCATGTTTAGCCTCAAGGGCCAGTACATCGTGCAGTTACCTTTTGACGTGATTCGGGTGGCCATTCCGCTGTGCATCTACTTCCTGATCATGTTCCTGGTTTCGTTCGTCTTGTCGATGAAGGCCGGAGCCACGTACGAACAGTCGGCCACCTTGAGCTTCACCGCCGCCTCGAATAACTTCGAGTTGGCCATCGCCGTGGCTGTGGCCGTCTTCGGGATCGACTCCGGTCAAGCCTTCGCGGCGGTCATCGGACCGTTGGTCGAAGTGCCCGTGCTTATCGCCCTGGTCAACGTGGCCCTTTGGTTCAAGCGGAAGTACTACCCCTACGAGTTGAGCACACCCACCGGCATTTGTCATGTAACTTGCAAGCCGTAAGTCGACAAAAGTCTTGACGGTCACGGTGTGGTTGAAAGGCAATATTGAGTCAGAATCGAAAAAGAACGGTTGATTAAGCTGTACGTCGAGGCGTATTCCTGACTATCTTGTTCGGAGCGGTTCTGTTGACGATAACGGCCGAGCCATCAGTTGCCTCCGCCTGTCAGGGTCTTTTTGTTTCAGCCATGGTAACCTCGACGCCGGTCATATGGAATGCCCTTGGCGAATATCGGCAATGCGTCAACACTAGCGCTAAACTTCTGGAACTATTACGGGGTTGAAATCAGGATTGTCGTTGCCTTCCTCACCACACCGGGAAGGCCGGCGGCCTGATCCAGGCTGAACTGCCTTGAATTGAAAAAAATGGCGTCAGTGACGATAACCCCAAAATCGCTTTGGACACGGGTCGCTGGTACAAGGCAACCAGGGCATCTCATCGATATTTTTTTTACTGATATTATTAATAAATCCACCCTGTTCATCTGAGTTCATTTATCCGTTATACATTCCAGGCGACCAAGCAGTGGCCTGTAGGCGGACTATTCCCATAGGTTGGCATATGACGTATTATCGGGGTCCTGCACCATTGGATTCATCGCCTCGATTTTGGCCGTCATAACTATTCAGCAAAAGGTTATCACCGGTATTCTGATGATAATCGCATTTGGAATCGTGCACTCCCTGCCCACTGCGGTGGCCGGCAGCTCAACCGCCCTGGTTAGAAATTTGTTAGAGAATAAACGTCTCCAGCACGGCGTCTTATGGCTGAAACATATGGCGGGAGTCGGCATCTGACTATTAAGAGTGTTTTTCGTTATCAGGCCATTCTTTAGCTTATGAGAAGTAATGCTAAGGAAAACAATGAAAAAAATTAATTTGCCTATAAGCATTTCCGATATTTCGGGTATACCACTTTACGTTCGAATCCGTGAGGTTCTGCGTGAAGAAATTATACAAGGCAAACTTCCTCAGGGGCAGCGTATCCCAACAGAGCTAGCGTTGTCGCAGCGTTTCAATGTTAGTCGGATGACTGTCAAACAGGCGATCACAGACTTGATTGATGGCGGGCTGCTTTACCGGCGTCAGGGTTTAGGAACGTTTGTGGCTAAATTACATAGTAATTACGATCATACTAAGCTGACCAATTTTTTTGAACAGGCTCGGGTAATGGGGTTGGAGGCCTCGGTAGAGATGTTGGCCAGGGCGGAGATGCCGGCTGAACCAAAAATATCAAAAGCATTGGCTCTGCCGGAAGGTGCTCCTGTAATTCATATGGAAAGTTTGCGATATTTAAACAAAGAACCGGTAACACTACATTGTGTCTACTTGCCTAAAGCTCTCTTTTCTCATTTATTAAACGATAATGAGCCCACAAGGCCCTCTTTTTGGAACTATCTTGATAGTGAAGAATTCGAGATTAGAGAGGCTATCCAAAAGCTCGAAGCGCGCGTGGCCACACTCCAACAGGCTAAAATCTTGAAAATTAAAATCAAGGAAACTGCACTTCTCTATGAAGAAAGAATAACTTACACGGCAGACGGCCTGCCGCTCGAGTACGCGGAATGTTACAGTCGCGGAGATAAATATTCATGCATCGTTGTATTAAACCGATAAACAACGCTGGAATTGATGGTTAGCCGCATAGTTAAGGCTGTATTAGCGATTCTCGGTAGACGGCGGACAGATAATCTCGGGAAGCATTTTTCATCTTGAAACGCCGAATTGTCAATTATGGATCGAAGTGATATTTAAGGATCAAATTAGTTAATACCTAAGGTGCGATATGATGACCCTGAACGTAAATGGCCAAGATTACCAGGTTGAAGCCCCGCCGGATGCCCGGCTGCTCTGGGTACTGCGGGAAAACCTGAAACTGACTGGAACGAAATACGCTTGCGGCATAGGCGAATGCGGCTCCTGCACGGTCCATGTCGATGGAAAGGCGGTCAGGTCTTGCACGGTTTCGGTCGAGGAGATGGCGGGCAAAAAGATTACGACCATTGAAGGCCTGCCCGAAGACCATCCGGTCAAAAAAGCGTGGAATAAAGAGCAGGTGGTGCAGTGCGCGTACTGCCAGCCCGGAGTCATCATGCAGGCGGCGGCATTGCTGGCGGCGGAAACCAAACCCGATGCGGACAAGATTATCTCCGGTATGGATGACATTGTCTGCCGGTGCGGAAGCCATCCCAGGATCAAGCGCGGGATCAAGACCGCCATTGCCATGATATCCAAGGAGGGCCAGGCATGACCGTCGATATCGACCGCCGTTCCTTTCTCAAGGGGTCGCTGGCTGTCGGTCTGACCATCGCGATTTCCATCACGCCCGGCGGTTTCCAGCTGTTGAATGCGTCCGACAATAAGAAACAGGCTCCGGCCGGCTTCAAACCCTCGGCCTGGTATGAAATAGGGCCCGATAACACCATCAGGGTCTGGATCCCCAGTTCGGAGATGGGCCAAGGGGCCCTGACCACCCTGCCAATGATCATTGCCGACGAACTTGAGGCGGACTGGGACCAAATGCGGATTCTTCAGGCCCCGGCGGCCGATGTCTTCAAGAATCCGGTTTTTCAAATGCAAATGACCGTGGGCAGCGCCAGTGTCCGGGGTTGGTATGAGCCGTTACGCACGGCCGGAGCGGTTGGACGGGCCATGCTTGTCAAAGCCGCCGCCGGGACTTGGAATGTTCCGGAGGAAGAATGTCAAGCCGCCAAAGGCGCGGTGCGCCATTTGAAGACCCAACGCAGTTTGACTTATGGGCAGTTATGCCTCAAAGCCGCGACGTTTGAAGTCCCCAAGGAAGCGCCCCTCAAGAAGGAATCCGAATTCCGATACATGGGCAAGTTTATGCCCCGGGTGGATATCCCGGACAAGGTGAAAGGGACGGCGATCTTTGGGTTTGACGTTAGCGTGTCGGATATGGCCTATGCGGCGCTGGTCAGGCCTCCGGCTTATGGCGCCAAACCCATGGCCTACGACGAAGCGGCGGCTATGAATATCAAGGGGGTCTACAAAATAGTTCCCACGCCTAATGGTCTGGCTGTCTGCGCGGAATCCATCGAGACCGCCTGGAAAGGACGCCAGGCTCTGAAAGTTAAATGGGGGCCGGGCTCTCACCCGGACCTGAGCACCGAATCCCTGGAGAAGAACTTCCATGGGCAATTGGATCAGCAGGGTCAGGTGGCCATAAGCCGGGGAGATGCGGCCCTGGCCCTTCGCGATGCGGCCAAAAAAGTGGAAGCGACATATTACGTGCCTTGCGTGGCGCACGCCACCATGGAACCCATGAATTGCACCGCCCATATTCGTCCGGATGGTTGCGACTTATGGGTCCCCACTCAAGCTCAGACCCTGGCCCAGATGACCGCGGCGAAACTGACCGGGTTGCCGCTGGAAAAAGTGAACGTCCATACTACACTACTTGGTTGCGGCTTGGGTCGCCGCGCTCGCCTGGATTTTGTGATCGAGGCGGTCCTGGCTTCCAAGGCGATGGGACGACCGGTCAAGGTCCTCTGGACCAGGGAAGAGGACATGCAATATGATGCCTTTCGCGCCGCAACCTGCCAAAGAATTCAAGCCGGTTTAGACGGGCAAGGCCGATTGACGGCCTGGTCCCACAAGGTGGTCTGTCTTTCCATTTTGAAGCATATGAATCCCGATGCCCTGAAAAACGGGATCGATTATTATTCCCTGCTAGGATTGGTGGATTATCCGGGATCAACCGGCATTAACAATTTTATCCAGTATCAGATTTCGAATTTTTACGTCGAGCAGATTCTTTCTGATTTACCCGTTCCCGCCGCGCCTTGGCGTTCGGTCCAAAATGCGCCTAACGCCTTTATCATCGAATGCTTTCTGGACGAACTGGCTCAGGCCGCGGGCCGGGACCCCTTGGAATTCCGGCTGCAATTGCTAAGCAATAATCAGCGGTCTCGCCGGGTTTTAGAGACCGTGGCCGAAAAGTCTGGTTGGGGACGGCCGCTCGCCAAAGGGTGGGGCCGCGGAATCGCCCATCATGCCTGTTTCGGGAGTTACGTGGCTCAAGTGGCCGAAGTTTCGGTAAATCCCGGCGATGGACGAATCAGGGTCCATCGTGTGGTTGTGGCGGTGGACTGTGGTCCGGTCGTCAATCCGGATGCCTTGATCGCCCAAATCGAAGGCGCTGTGGTTATGGGCCTGAGCACAACTTTAAAAGAAGAAATTCAATTCGCCAATGGCGGAGTCAAATCGGCCAATTTTGATGATTACCCTCTTTTGAAAATGAGTGAAGTGCCGGAAATCGAAGTTCATGTGATTCAAAGCAACGACCGGATCGGCGGCATGGGGGAACCCGGGATAACCCCGGTCGCGCCGGCGGTCGCCAACGCCGTGTTCCAGGCCACGGGGGCAAGAATCAGAAGGTTGCCCTTGACGCCCGAGAGAGTATCGGCGGCTCTCCAGGCGAAGTAAATCACAAGGAAGTTGTTCCCATCAGCTAAAGAAGGTGGGTTTCCTCGCCGGTCGCGAGATCGGTTTTCCCGGCGAGCCGGCCGCGCGCGCGGTGATTTTTTGTTTACGTACCGGTCACGGTTCTGATAAAGCAGGGCAGGTTTCCAGGAGGGCGATTTTTTGGGACATCGATCCGGAAAACCATTTTTTAGCAGGTGACCAGATATGATAAGGTTAGATAAAAAAACGTTATGCGGAATAGTTGCGTTCACCGGTCTGCTTTTTTTTCTGGTAATGATAACCGGTAGCGTGGCATCGGCGAAAAGGAGCCCGATTTTGATTAAGTTAAAGACCAACATGGGTGAGATGACCCTGGAACTCTTTGCGGACAAAGCCCCGATCACTGTGGATAACTTTTTGCAGTATGTAAAAAGCGGACATTATGACGGCACGATCTTTCACCGGGTAATCAGCAATTTTATGATCCAAGGCGGCGGATTCGACCAGAATATGAAGCAAAAAACCACCAGACCGCCCATTCAGAATGAGGCGGACAACGGGCTGACCAATGATAAGTATACGATCGCCATGGCCCGGACATCGGAACCAGATTCGGCCAGCGCCCAGTTTTTTATCAATGTAACCGACAATTCTTTCCTGAATTTTAAAAGCAAGACGGAACAGGGTTGGGGCTACGCCGTGTTCGGCCGGGTGACCCAAGGCCAGGATGTGGTGGACAAGATCAAAGAAGTGAAGACCGGCAACAAGAGTTTTCATCAGGATGTCCCGATGGAACCGGTGATCATCGAGAAGGCCACGGTTATCGAGGAATAGCGGATAGAAAACGCGAAGGCGGCGTTCCGTCGGCCCAGGGGCGGACGGAACGCCGCCTGATCACTATCCAATTTTGCGGGGGGCGCGGGGCCTGTCAGAAGGTCGCCGGTCCCCCGGCTTTATTTCCGGCGATACTCTTCGTCGTTATATATCAGCAGATTTAGCTGCAATCTTCCTTTAGGCTCAAAGAGCGTATCCGTAGTTTCCAGCCGCCCGCCTTCCATCTTCAGCCCCAACATTAAATAAGCCGAGTAAAGCATGCGCGCGGCCGAGCCTGTATACCAGCTCCACCCGCCTCGGCCTTCATATCCATAACCGAAATAGACATCAGCGGGTTGCTGATGGGGGGGAAGGCCGTATTTTTCAAAGACTTCGGGCGCCAGACGGCTCAAAGGTGATATTTTGGTCCAAACGTCCACGGCCTTGGCCCGGAATGAAGCGGCTCGTTCCTGGTCCCCCGCCTCCTGAGCCAGATCGGCCGCCTGGGCCAAGGCATCCACCAGCCAGGAAGATCCGTGGGAATACTGCCCGCCGTTTTCTCGAACTCCCGGTGGATAAGTGGATAAGCGGCCGGGATTGATTTTAGATTCTTCGGTAAACGGCGGCGCCAACAAGAGCACCAGGTGATTCTTTACCAAGTCTTGCAGAGCCTTGTCCAAGGCCCGGGCGCCGCGTTCCAGGTCAACGGCCCGGGAAATGATCGGCCAGGCGGCCGTCAGGGCGTCGGCAAAAACCAGGTCTTCGCCGTTATCGGTGATGGCCCGCGCGTACCGATCATCCCGCCACATGGTCTCCAAAGCCGCCTTGAGTTTGGAGGCTTGGGCCATATAACGTTGCTTGGCATCCTTGCCGGCCCGGACTTCAATGATCGGGGCAAAGTGACTGATAATATCGTAGAGGAAAAATCCCAGCCAAACGCTCTGGCCCCGTCCCTGAAACCCGAGCAGGTTCATGCCGTCATTCCAGTCTCCGGTACCCATGAGGGGCAGACCCCGGGAGCCCAGCCGTTTGAGGCTGAAATTGATGGCTCGCAGGCAGTGTTCATATAAAGGGGCGGCATCTCGAGATTGAAGTGGGGCGAACATGACCCCTTCCTCCCCATAAGGGATGGTTTCCCCTTCCTGGAAAGGTATCTCTTCATCCAGAATCGCCGCGTCGCCGGTGGCTTCTATATACTGATACGTCAGATAAGGCAGCCAGAGGTGCGGGTCGGACGCCCGGTTACGCGCCCCCAAGCCGGTTTTTCCTTCCGGGCTTTTATGCCACCACTGCATGACATCGCCTTCATGGAACTGCTGAGCGGCATGGAATAGAATCTGCCGGCGAGCCAACTCCGGTTGGAGGTAAAGAAAAGGCAGAGTATCCTGCAATTGGTCACGGTATCCGTACCCGCCGCTTCTCTGGTTAGGGCCGGTCCGGCCCCACAGCCGGGAGACCAGGGTCTGGTAAGGCAGCCAATCGTTAACCATCCGGTCGAAGGCCGGGTCATTAGTCTGAACCCGCAGGGTCGATAACTTTTGGACCCACCAGTTTTTCGTTCTTTCCAGGGCCATCTCGACCGCTTGCGGATTACATCGGCAATCCCCGATGATTTCTATGGCATGTTCCCAATCATTGGCTTGACCCATGAGCATGACCGCCGATACTTCCGTTCCGGCCGCCACGGTCAGAGTGCTCACCAAGGCGGCAATCCGGAAACCGTCATCCTCTTGAATTTCGTCAGAAAAACCGTGTTCGACCATGAAAGGATCGGTCAGGTCCCGATCCGGCCCGCCCAGGAATCTCGGGCGCAGTAATTCGTGGGCTAGTACCGGCAGACTGGTGGTGACAAAGGCCCAGCCTTTTTGGAAATTGTTGCGTTCATTGGCAAAGAACATGATCTGCCGGCCTTCGTCATAGTGGGAAATGACTCCCCAGCGGGAATCTTCGGGAATTTCGCCCAAGACCATTTGCATATACAGGACTATGCGATAAGTTACGGCGGCTTGGCTTTGGTTCCTGATTTTCAGCACTCTGATTTCCAGAGGTTCGTCCGGTGGGACAAAAATAGTCAATTCCTGGTCCACATTCCGCTCAGAGTGATGGTAAACGGCATATCCGCGACCAAAGGTCACTTCATAGTTCCCGTCGTTTCTTTTAGCCGGTAAATAGCTGGGACCGTCAAGACGTCCGGTGGCGGTATCTACCAGGTACAGGGCTTGACCAGGGGTTTGCACCGGGATTGATTCCATCCAGGCCGGGGTCAGGGCGTTCTGTTGGGAATTGCCCATGAAGGAAAAAATATCTCCCTCATTGTTGACTATCACGCCGTATCCCAGCTCGTTGGCCATGATGTGCGCCCATGGTCGAGCAGTATTCCAATGGGTCTTCAACTCGGCGCGGTCATCATCAAAAGCATAGCCGGGGACGCTGGACGATGAGTCCGGTTCCGGGGCCATGTTTTCCGGAGCGCCAAAGCCGTGGAGTCGCCTGCGTTCGCGCAGAGCGGCCCGAATAACCGCCGGATCGGCGCCGGTGAGCAGCCGTCGTCCGGAATCGAGGTGTTTTTGAATATAATTAACAGCCTGGGAATCATGGTCGGCGTAACCGTCCACGAACATGAGTTCCGCCGATCCCATGTTCGGCAGATCGATTTTGAAACGAAGGGCGGCCATGGGAGCAAAGGTATAGAGCAGGCCCTGATCCGTGGGGCCGCGGAGCGGTTTGTCCAGAGCCACCGGGTCTTTCGGCGTCCGATGTCCGAGAAAGTTCAGACGCGAATCTTCATAATCCGTAAACTGAACAGCACTTCCGGAGAGCACGCCGGCCGCGTGGAAAGCTACTTCCGATGAAGATTTTTGTTTAAGAGGGTCGTGGCTGCTGTCTTTCAGGTGCCGGTTGCCGGCAAAAATGGCCTGGAGCGGCGCGATGAACCAGGTGCCGACATGGAGATTGTTATAATCTGGATGCCGGCGGTATCCTTCGAACGAATTCAAGGCCCATTCCTGGCAACTGGTCAACTCCAAGGATCGGTCCCGATTTTCCAGGTTGGTCAACCGGATGGTCCATTTTTCCACCGGATCCCGATGTTCCAGCCTGACTATGGCTTCCGCTTTGATACCGTTATAGGTATTGACAATATAAAGAGAGTATTGGTCCAGCAGAGTCATTTCATAATCCGGACCGACGCGTCGAACCGGCTGATAGGTCAAGGACCAGTGTTTTTTTCGATCTCGAGTCGATTCGGCCAGGTCGTTCAGATAATAAAACTTGCCACCCTGCTGCAGCGGATCGTCGGAACGGCGAGTGATATCTATTTCGTCGCCGTTGCGGACCTGACTGAAGGCTCGGGTCCAACCCCGTCCATCGGATGAGATGGTCAGGGTATAAAGTCCATTCGCCAGGGTGAAGGTCCGGGGAGCAATGATTTCCGCCGGGATGAAATCTATCTCCGGGATCGGGGGTGTTTCCGGCGCGGCATGGTGTTCGGGGGGCGGACCACCGTTGGGACGTCGGCGAGCAAAAAGAATTATGCCCGTAGCCATGGTCAGGATCAGAAATATCCCGGCGATAACTTCGGGAGTGAAAAGTTCCTGGGGGTGGACCTTGCTGATGGCTTGGGCCTGGCCCCAAGCGTAGTCCCAATCTTTTCCCCGGGGGATATAAAAGGGGAGGAGTAATGGCGTCCAGGTGGCGAAACGACGCAATCCCGAAGGGATAACGCGGCTCCGGACGGAAAGACCGCAAAAACGGGCGATCAGACCGTTGAGCATATCCAAGCCGATGAAGGACAAGTTGACCAGGGTGGCCACTCGCAGGCCCATGTGATCAAAATAGATCAAGATACGGAACCAGTCGTAGGCCAACAGGCTGGTGAAGGTTTGCAAACTCCAGGCCCGGAAGGCTTCCGGAGTGATAGTCAGGCTCATGACCGTCGCCGTCATGGTGCGAAAGGCCCCGTCCTGGTTATACCAAGTGGGCACGGAGACCATTTTGAGAAAAGAAGAGATGATTGGGGCCATCCAGAGTCCCCAACGTTGCACTCGAAAAGCCTGTTCGATTACTTGCAGCAAACCTTGTCTGGTGAAAAGGTTTTTAAGCGGTTCCCAACGACGCTGCAACAGAGAATTCAAAGCCACCAGGTTAAGGCTGAATAAAGGGGCGGCGATGGACCAGTTGATCACTCCACCCAGGGATTGGTTGTAAAGCATTCCCACGCCGCCGCTGTAGGGTCCAAGGTTGATGGCTCCCCATTTGCTGAACAATGGGTAGATGACGTCTTTTTCGATGGCTTTGGTATAGCACAGGGTCGAATATTGTTTGAATTGGGCGATGACGACGCTCAGCTGGGGCGCATCGAAATACCAGGCCAAGGCGCCGCCGGCCAGGCCGCCCATGACCGCCTGGGATAAATAGATTCTAAACGACTGGAATTTATAGCGTTTTTTTAATGATATTTCCAGCAGATCGCGGATCAGGTTTACAAAGGCGTAGGCCGTGGCCCCCAAGACAAATCCGAAGATGAAGCGTTGGCCATCGCCGGATGTGGTTATGCCCTGAGTCAAGGCATAAGCCACTCCGATTCCGACCACCAATCCGCGTAAGGCATGGATGTATTCATTATAGAAATTTTTTAGCCGCTGGATGAACGGTTTGCTGCCGTCAAAGCTGTCGATAACGGTGATAATAAGAGGAAAGCCGAAAACTCCGCACAAGCCGGCGCCGAATAAAGGGTGTTCGGCAAACAGGTCTTGAACCGATTCTAAACCGGTAAACGCGGCCACGGCATGAATCAAGGCCATGAACAGACCGCTGTAAACAGCTCCTTTGACAAACCCGCTGGTAAAATGATCGATTCCCCAGTACCAGGCCGGCCGTTGGCCGTGGAGGGCATCCATGAACATGCCGGTGATCAGATAAGTTTGGGCCCACAGACCGGCTTGAGCCAGCATGCCCGCGGCAATGGCCGCCGGAACTCCGATAACGACCGGCCAGGAATTCACCATCGTTCCGGAGCCCAACTCGGCCAAAGCGGGGCTGATTCCGGCCGCCGCGGCGCTGATGGCCAGGAGAAGATGCATCCGCCAAGCGTTTAGACGGCCGGTCAGGATGAGATGCAGACATGCGGTTACCGCCTCATTGAAGACGAAGATGACCACCATTTGGCCGATCCCTTGACGCCAGGCGGGAGAAACAACGATTTCCAGGGTTAGGGCGCTGCCGACCTGTTGGAGCATTCCTGGTGATTCCAAGAGCAAAAGGATGTTGAACATAAAGGGAATCAGAACCAAAGAGCAGGAAGCGGCCAGGGAAAGGCGGCAACCGGTCGTGGCCTGAGTGTAGGCGATCAGGACCAGATAAAACAATCCAAGGACAGCCGCGGCTTGATTAGTCATGGCCAGCAGTTCCGGCCAGGCGGCGGGCGCTTGCCAAATCTTGAGGTTCGGATTGGCGGAGGCGGCTAACATCGCAAAAATTAAAATATCTTGCAGAGCTTCGCGCCAGGTCGGCGGCTGCCGCAATATTCCGAATTTTATTATGCCTGAGGCCATCACCCCGAGCAAAGCAGCGATCAAGATGTCCTGGAAGCCCGCGGCTTTTTGAATGGTCATTCCCACGGCCGCGGCCGCTCCTGCTCCTAAGACATAAAAGGCGGCCATGGCAAAATATGCATTACGGTAACTATGGTTATGATTCATGGTGGGCATTGATGTTTCCTGGGGTAGCGCTTACGAAAGCACGGACGTTTCGGGGCAAAATTTGTAACACAAACCGCCGAAAAAAGGAATCGCCGGATACATCTCTGGTAGAAATACAAAAGAAGTACTATGGATTGCGTTTAAAAAAGTAGGGGACTCTTGACGAAAAATAACGGACTCGTCTCTGGTATCCGCTTAAAATCGGATGGGGATGGAGTGTAGATTTTCAATAAATGTTTTAAGGGGCTGATAGTTTGGTTTGGTCAGGCTGGGACCGAAACTCAAGCCGAGTAGATAGCGACCGCCCACGTCACGACAGCTTTTAACTTCGGCGCTCAGAGCGTTCACCTTGGATCCTTGAGGCAGGTCCATAGTCAATTCCATCAAATCATTTGGTTGAAAAGATTTGGTTGAGACCATCTGGCAACCGCCGGCGGAAATATCTAAAATAATGCCGGTACATGATTCCTCTCCGGTGTTAAGGCCGGAAGGCGCGGAGCAGCTCGCATTGAGGCTGACGGGAATTCTTTTGCTTTGTCGGAGTACGGTTCGGTCCAGAGCATCCGGATAGCTGAGAAACAGCAGCGGGACCGGGTGCCGGCTCGATCCAACCACCTGACTGGAAAAACTTATGATATCGCCTTGACTGATAAAATTTACCAGCCAAGTGGTTCCTTCCTCCATGAGGGCCAAGCCTTTTTTCAGGTCGGGATGTTCAAGCAGTAAGTATTTTCCATACTTATAACCTATCAGGCTTGATGACAGCTTGGCCTTGGTCGCTGCCGGGGCCATGAGTTTAAAACGAGTGCCGGGTAGAAATATATCGGGACGAACCACTGATTATGACTCCTTGGGAGAACGAGGACCGATCTGATTCTTTCGGCCCCCTTTAACTTGATAATTCCCCGCAGCTTGCTGCGGGGTCAAAATATTGTGTTACCATGCCGGTATGTCGGATGATGAAAAAAAGGTTAGCAGAGGTTATCACTGTGTATGGCAAATACATTATCATATTGTATTTCCTTTGAAATATAGAAAAGCCCTTTTAGATGATGAGGTCACGAACATAATTGTTGAAACTGCTGAAGAAATCCAAAAACGGTACGCTATAGAAATGGAAGCGATAGGTTGTGACAAGAATCATATCCACCTGCTATGCAGTGCTCACCCGAAGGTAGCGCCTGGTAGAATAGTTCAAATATTTAAAAGCGTTACCGCACGAGAGGTTTTTCGTCGAAAGCCATCTGTAAAAAATGATCTTTGGGGGGGCGAATTTTGGACGGATGGCTACTTTGTAGGCACTATTGGTGAACACGCTAATTGGGATATTGTCGAGCGTTACGTTAGAAGACAAAGTATGGACTCCAAAGGTAAAATGGACGATAAGGCTACTGACGATTTGAGGCAGCTCAAGCTCTTTGCCTTTTGATACCCCGCAGCTTGCTGCGGGGAGCTTCATTTATACATCCGTCATCAATTGCCCAGGATAAGACCCATTTCCAAGGCGCGGGACAATTCCTTGGCCACCGCGAAATCCGGTTTGATCTCCAGGGCTTTTTTCAAATTTTGGCTGGCTAGATTTATTTCCTTAAGGTCTAAAAATACTCTGGCCAAGTTGTAGTAAATGTTTTCGTCTTCAGGGTTGACGATCATCGCCTTTTGATATTGCTTGACGGCTTCGGCCAGCCTCCCCTGGCGGCGAAAAAGTATCCCTAGGCTATTATACACGTTAGTGGTATCAGGTTTCAATTTTATGACCGCTTCATAAACCTCCTGGGCTTCGGTATCTTCTTTTCGATCCATGTAAATTTCCGCGGCCCGCTCGTAATATATAGCCGCTTGATCGGGTTGACCCAGTTTGGCGTAGGCGTGGCCTATTTGCTGATAGGCACTGGCGAAATTATTGTTGAGCTTGGTGGCTCGGTGAAAGAATGAAATCGCTTCATCGTAAAGTTCATGACCGGCTTTTATATATCCCATGTTGTAGAATACTTCCGGCTGTTCCTTGACGGTCACGACTTTTTCGAATATTTTCAAGGCCTCTTCGGGACGGCCTGATTGCATCAGTTCCATCCCGGTCTTCAAGTTGACTTCCATCTCTTGAAACAAGGGATCGTTGTTAAAAGCCAGAAGTTCCTTGATTTTATTTTTAAAAACAGGTGCGGAAAAAGGAAGAACCACGATAGCCGAGGCGCCCTGCCGTCCGTAAAGAGAAACCAGTTTGGCGGTGGGTTTTGGGGTCATCAGAATAAAATGGGTTTCCGTACGTTTTTCGTGGGACCGAATCAGCCTCAAAAGGGTCAAGGCGTTGATTTCCGTGGTATCCTCCGCGCAAACCATGAAATCGACCTGGAAGTTTTTAAACATGGCCCAGGCTTCCGTGCCGTCTTCAGCTTGAAAAAAAGTATGATAATCCATTTCTTGAAGACTTTCGGCCATGGACGTCAGCAGGGTTTCATCATTGGCGACCAATAAAAAAATGTCACGGGCAACCGGGGTCATGGGCGTTCCTGTTGATGATCGATAGCGATCGGATTTTCAATCCAGGTCCAATTTATTTTTTCGATTCGACGCGCTGAGTCTTTCTGGTGAACGCTGTCCGCCGGACATGGCCAGAGTCAATGCCGATCGAAGGTTATTCAATAATTTTTTAGCATGGAGACCCGGAAAGATATGATAACATAAATCCTCAGTTTTGATCTTTCCGGAATCTTGTAATAGTTTGGCAATGAGCAAATATTTTTCCGCTTCCCGGGTTGATGTCGGAAACGCCGCGGACACATGGCGCATTTCCCCCCAGGCCGTGCAATAAACCAAATCCACGGACATGATCTTGTTGGTGTTCCAGTCACCTTCCAAGTTGATGATCAAAAGCCGCGTTCCAATCCCGCCTTGGACAAAACCGCTTTCGGTACCGGGTTCATGAGAGGCCGAAGGCGGAAATAATTCTTTCATTTTTTCCAGGAGCTGAAGCATTGCTTCCAGGCTGACCGGGCCGGGCCGGGGCTGGAGCCGGAGCTTGAGTTCCGGGGTGTACAATCGATTATGGATCAGCCAGGCCGCCGCGCGAGCCGCTTGCGGGAAGACGGCGATCAAGGAGGCTTCGGCGCTTTCCGATCCCACATGCCAGGATTCGATCAAGGCTCCATACAGGTCCCAATACCCGTTATTATAAACCAAGGTCATGGTTTGCGGCATGGTTTGTCTCTGCAGGTTGGAAGGCAGATCCGGCACCTTGGCTTCATGATCGGAATATCTGGACAACATGCCGGCCTTGAATTGGTTCAGACGTTCATCGTGACCCGATATCTCATCTGGAAAATCCTGCTGTAATTTCCCGGCGATACGTAAATACACCTTAAAAAGAAACTCTTTTATCTTTACGCCGAGTTCCATCCGCTCGCCGTGTGACAATCCTGAATAATTATCCAGATAGGCCACCCGGTCCGCGGTCCACCCCCAACTGCCGATTAATTCGTTCAGGAATTTCACTTTCGGGGATCCGGGAGTCAAACCCGTGGCCGATTCCAAGCCTTTGACTTTATAATAAGCGGCAATTCTCAGTAATTCTAGTTCGTGATTCTCCAGGCGATTTGCCGCGTAAGCCAGGACATGGCGGATCATATACTTGTATGGGTCCACCGGTCCAGCATCTTCCGGACGGGTCAAAACGGCTTTTTTTATTGAATCGCAGAGTAGCGGAGCTTGGAGGCGAGATTCCACTTGCTCCCAAATTAATATCATTTTTAGCGCCGCCTTGAATGGGTCCGCTTCCGATTTCTGGGACAGCCATAAGGCGGCCGCCAGGCATTCGGAAGGGCCGGGCACTTGAGGCGGTCCGAAATCTATAAAATCAGGCATCGAATATTTGGATTCGCTCAGATTATTTTCAAAAACCGAAGCGACTAGCTCAAGACCATGGTTGACTCCAGAAGGCTGGACCCACCACCAGGGAATACGGCCGACTACATACAGGCCGGTCCGGTAGAACTCTTCCTTGACCAGCAGGGGAGCTACTTCACCTTCGATTTCCGCTCCTTGGGCGTAAAGCTTATCAGCCTGGAGCGCGGGAATATCCACTAGATAGAAATGAACTTCGGTCGTCAGTGTCTTTAGGGCCCAGGCGGAAATCTGGTCCAGCTTCTTTCGAAACAATAACAGATCGGTGGCCGCGAATTCATTTTGGTTCAAAGAGACCCAATAATCCAAATCCGATATGCCGGTTTGGCCGACAGTCCCGACGCTGCCCATGACCAATAGCGATTGCACGACAGCGTTCGGAATTTTTAATATGCGGTGTAAGTTTTTGACCAATTTGGGAAAAGCTTTGTAGGCCACGGCTGGAAATTCGGAGTGGTTGAATCCGCAAAGACCGGTGGGGACCCGATCCGAATTTATAAATCCGGGGATGTCGGGATGGTTGACATGCAGCAAGATGGGAACATACAAAAAGGCCATGCGCGTCCCCTTGCTGGCATATCCTTGAAACTCCTTGGTCCGCGCGGTGTTGTTCCGGATGAAGGCATCGATGTTTTTCGCTAAAAGACTCGGCATTTGCTTTTCAATTCCAGTGGCTACAAACAGCTCAGAATGAATTTCCCCTAGTGACCAGTAGTAGTAAATTTATTGGTTATAAAGATAAATGCAAAACAGTCCTTTTGGCTCAACTCTTTGTCGGGCTTGACCGCCTCTGGCGGGAACAATTTTGAAGTTGGCAAAATACATCAGTATTCCTGCGACTTCAAAATATCGCTCCCGCGATCAGGGCCAAAAATTCGAGTTTCGCAATCACTTTTATTAATAGATACTAATCGCGGATTATTGTCAACAGCTCTAAAATGACTATTATTTACGGATATTGAGTATTAATGCCTATAAATACTTTGTGCAATGCTCGTTTTCCAATGGGCGGATTCCGCGCCTATCGGCCGGCCAGATTTGGGATTTCTTTCAGATCTGGTATTTTTATCAATTTCGCCGAAAGGTAGCGGGCAGAATTCGCAGGAGCAAGGCATGAGCTTTAAAAGGTTCGGCGAGAACAAACCCCGCCAAACGGATTTATCTAAAAATCTGGCTTCGTAAGGAAAAAAGGTAGACTTGAGCGTCGAGCGCGGTTACCTAAGTTTTCTTTCGGCAAAAAAATGGTTTGATACCTTGAAATAGCTAGTGCGGAGAATCGCCGGTTGAGGTTTTGGATGGCTAGATTTTGGACACCCAAATTTTAAAGTAACGACTCCCTCAAGAAGTCAATTATCAAATATGGGTGTCCACTCAATCGGTTTGCTAATAGAATTATAAAGTGACTTAGCTTCAGACTCCTACGATTTTAAGTATGCTGTCCACATCTATATGCTGTTCAAAGTGGTCGGCCAGACGGTCGTATTGGTGAAAGCGGCTCCTACGGACCGGGGTCGCGGAACGACGCTCGGGCAAACCTTTGGTTTGTCGCAAGTGGTTGAGATAGGTCCGCCGCCAAGTGGGCGAATCAAATAAGCCATGGACGTAAGTTCCCAGGATTCGGCCGCCTTCAATCGCCCAGCCGTCCAGCCAACTAGTCCGCCGGCCGGGTTCGTGCAAACGTAACAGCGGGCTGGGTTGAATTGAATCGTGGTTAGATCCTGATGGTTCGGTCCGCCCCATATGAATTTCATATCCGGTAACGGGCTCTTTTAATAAAAGGTCCTGGCCGACCACTCGACGCAGAACTTTATTCGCTTCCAGGGTGGTGGTCAGGGGCATGAGACCAAGCCCGCGGACTTTGCCTCGCGGCGATTCCACAGCCAGAGGGTCCAAGATATGTTGTCCCAGGAGTTGGTAACCACCACACAGTCCGCACAGCCAACCGCCGGCCGCGGTGTGGTTTTTGATGGCTTTGGCCCATCCGCTGCGAACCAGCCATACGGCGTCCTCCACCGTGTTTTTGGTCCCGGGTAAAATAACCAGGTCATATTGGTCTAATGGTTGAGAGCGTCCCAAATAGTTGAGGGTGATGTCCGGCTCCCGTTCCAGGGCCTCCAAATCAGTAAAGTTGGAAATACCGGGCAACCTGATTACAGCGACGTTCAGACCGTCGGAGCGCAAAGGGCGCAGCGGTCGCTTGTCCGGTTGCACCGCCACGGAATCTTCAGGGTCGATGAAAACGTCCGTGTAGTAGGGCGCCACCCCATAAACCGGTTTATTCGTTTGCTGTTCGATGAATTCGATGCCGGATGTGAATAAATCCGGGTCGCCGCGGAACTTATTGATGATGAAACCCGCGGTCAATTCTTTTTCCCTGGGGCTCATCAAGACCATGGACCCGATTATTTGGGCGAAAACCCCCCCTCGATCAATATCCGCCACTAAAACACATGGCGCGTCAACTTTCTCCGCCATGCCGAAATTAGCCAAGTCCTGGTCCCGTAGGTTGATTTCGCAGCAGCTTCCGGCACCTTCCATAACAATGATCTCATGTTGGTCTGCCAAACGATGAAAGGATTCCATGACCGCGTCTTGGAGTTCTTTTTTGCGGCGGTGATATTCCGCCGCGCTCATCTGTCCTCGAACACGTCCTTGAACTACTACTTGCGAGCCTAAATTTGATGACGGTTTAAGGAGCACGGGGTTCATGTCACTGGAAGGCGGCAGTCCCGCGGCTTCGGCTTGGACGACTTGGGCCCGGCCGATCTCACCGCCTTCTATGGTTACATACGAGTTGTTGGACATGTTCTGGGCCTTGAACGGAGCCACGGAAAAACCGCGACGGCGGAAGATACGACAGAAGGCCGTGGCGACTATTGATTTTCCCACGTCCGATCCCGTGCCCAGAAACATGATGGTTTTGGTAGTCCGGTTCATACCTTAGGGTAGGCCAAGGCCATCTGGTTGTCAACAGGTAACATATTCCCAAAATCCGCGGTCCAATCAATAACCGGGCGGAAAAATTCCGGACTAAATCGGTCTGGCCGCAAGGATTTATGCCTTGTTCCAATGATAATTGTAAAATTTACCGAATAAGGATAAAATTGATGATAGCGCAAGGAGATGGAACGCGATGAAAAAAATACTGGTCTTGGGGGTCGTTATAGCCATGTTCTGGCCGGCGGTGACCTTTTCCGGAGACCAGATTTATAAATGGGTTGACGAAGCAGGCATTATTCATTTTTCCGATATTCCCGTTTCCGGCTACAAAATGGAAGTGTGGAAAAATACTACCCCGCCGGCCTTAAGCAACCCTGAGCCTTTGCCGGCGTCAGCGCCCCCCGTCGCCCCAGATCCATCGGTATTGTCCAGATCCGAAGCGGATGCGCCTCGGATTTCCAAGAAACCGACCATGGTCAATCTCCAGCCGGAGGCCTCCGATTTGGCTGAAGCCCCCTCACCATCGATTCCCCAGGCACAGGCTTCACCGACACAGGTTCCTCAGACACAAATAATCATCTTGCAGGCGCCTAGTCTACCGACCGGCCAATATTATGAGTTGCCAGGATCTTACCGGACCAATCATCCAAGACCATCCGATCCGTCGACCCAAAAGTTCGTGCCCCGTGTTCCGGGTTACCCGGCGTTTCCGAATAATAATCTGACATTTTCACTCCACTACAATCAACCGGCGCCTGGCATATTCACGCCGCCGCCGGTCGATCATCATCCAAAACGATCTCACCACCCTGAAGAGAAGCGATTCCCTCACGAGCGGCGACCTTAATAGCTATAAGACGATGTTCATCTTTTTGGTACTTATGACGGAGGCATTGGCTTGACCCAATTGACTGGTCGCACTGAAACTGAGATCCACAGGGGACGGAATCGTCGGGTGGCTCGTGTCGTTGACCCGGCGGATGGTCCACTGATCATTAAACGGAGCACGGATGACGGCTCCTCAGGTGTGTTCCTGACCGTTTTGTACAATGAGAAGCGTATTCTGGAGCGGTTGCAGGGCGCGTCCGGCTGCCCAAGCATACTGCGATATGACGCAAACCGTCGCGAACTCGTCATCAAGGATTTCGGCGGCGCCACTCTGAGTCAGGCAGGCCTGCTGGGGAGCGTCAACCTCCAAAGCTTCCTATCTTTATCTGAGACATTAGCGCGCATCCTGGCGGCGATCCATGAGCGCGGCGTCGTCCATAAAGACTTTAATCCTACGAACATTCTCATTCGACTTGACGATCTCGAGTTGCAGATTATTGACTTCGAGTTGGCCACCACCTTTGCCGAGGAGCACCCGGAGTTCGACCATCTCAATCGTCTGCTCGCCAATCCTGCTTACTTGTCGCCGGAACAAACCGGGAGGATGAACCGCCCGGTTGACTATCGCACCGATCTCTATTCCCTCGGGGCAACCCTCTACGCACTGGCGACCGGCGCCCCGCCGTTCGAGGAGGCCGACCTTCTTAATATGGTCCATGCCCACCTGGCCCGCTCCCCGCACCCTCCTCAAGATCGAGCGCCGTGGTTACCACAGCGCGTGGCGGAACTCATACTAATGCTGCTCGCCAAAGAGCCGGATGACCGCTATCAGAGTGCGGCGGGAGTCGCCCACGATCTTCGCCGCTTGCGCTTGGCGCTGCGCGAACATGGCGAACTCGACGCGGTGAGGCTGCAAGAGCGCGATTTGCCCATATCGCCCCGGCCGCCGCGACGACTCTACGGGCGCGACAACGAACTGGCGACGCTTTTATCGACGTTTTCGAATGTGACCGGAGGCGGCGTCCGAGGAATCTTCATCGCCGGGTATTCAGGAGTTGGCAAAACGGCGCTGATCCGCGAAATTTACCAGCCCGTCACCCTGGGAGGCGGCCTTTTTATTAGTGGTAAATTTGAGCAGTTTCAGCGTGATCGCCCCATTCTAGCCCTTTCTCAATGTTTACAACAACTGTGCCAGATGCTGCTGGCGGAGCCCGAGGATGTTGTCGAACAGTGGCGTCAGCGAATCATGACGGGCGTCGGCCCGGACGTTGGGGTGCTATTTGAAGTCGCTCCAGAACTGGAGGCGTTGTTAGGTCCACAAGCTACCGCGCCATTACTCGGCCCCATCGAGACGCAAATTCGTTTGCGCACCCTCTTGGTCGCCTTGTTACGTCAAGTGGCCTCCCCCCAACATCCGCTTGTAGTGACTATCGACGACCTGCAATGGGCCGACCAGCCGTCGCTGGATTTCATTGGCGCGCTCCTGGAGGAAACGAAACTCAATGGTCTGCTGTTGATCGGCGCCTATCGCGACAATGAGGTCGACGCCGCGCATCCGTTAACGCGCCTGCTGAGCATGCCTATGGTTTCTGGAGCGCGCCCCCCTGTGCTGACGCTGGCCAGCCTGACCGTTGAACACATTGCCGCAATGCTTGCCGACATGTTGCGCATGTCTCCGAACGCCGTGCATTCGCTCGCGGATATTTTATTTGCAAGAACAGGGGGAAATCCCTTTTTTACCGTCGAGTTGCTCAACGCGCTCTACCGCGAAGGCGTATTACATCCCGATTCTGAGCAGGGAGTGTGGTATTGGGACGCCGCCTCTATTTTTGCCCACTCGGCCAGCGCCAATGTCGTGGAGTTTCTCGCCGCTGAATTGGCCAGACTGGCGGATGCCACCGCGGATGCCTTGGTCGCCGCCGCGTGCTTGGGCGCCTCCTGCACCCTCGGTCTCCTGGCGCAGGCCACCGGCTATGCGATAAGTGAGCTCGCCGAGCGGCTTTTGCCCGCCTTGGAGCGTGGAATAATCGTCACGCCCAGCGCGCTAGCCTTTCATGCGGCCGAAGCCGGCGCGCAGCTCCGATTCTACCACGACCGGATGCATCAGGCGGTTTACCAACTCCGCGATAAGGCGTGGCGAACAGGGCTGCATCTGGACATCGCCCGGCGTTTCACCCGGGCAGAAGGCGATGCGGCAAACCAACTCAGAGCCGCTGAGCACTACGCAACTGCCGCCTCTCTGCTTACCTCCGCCCCGGAACGAGCGATTGCGCAACGTTTATTTCTCAACGCAGCCTTGCAGGCGCGCCAATCCGGCGCCTTCGACGTCGCGGAGCGCTTCTTGCGCCTGGGAATCGAGCAGTTGGCGGAGGATGCCTGGCAGAGCCAACATGACGCCGCGTTCACCCTCCACGCCGAACTTCACGTGGCCCTCTATAGCCAGTCACGGCATGCGGAAGCCGATGACGTCTACGCTGTGCTGGCGTTACAGGCCGAGGCGCCGTTGCGTTTGGTGGAGCCGGCCGGCGTGCAAATCGTGAGTCTGGCCAATCGAACCCGCTATGAAGACGCCATCCATCTTGGAATGGAATTGCTGGCACGGCTTAAGTTTGAGCTCCCGACAGAGGATCTGGCGCGCAGTCTGGAGCAGGAATTGGACATGTTTTACCGACATGTCGCAAACGGTGCCCTTGACAGGATGCCGCATAGCCCAGCGCTCGTCGATGAAAGACTTCTCGGCGCGGCAAAAATTCTGAATCGCATTGGCCCGGCTGCCTTTTTCGCCAGCTCCCATTTGGCTGGCTGGTTGCACCTGCACCTCATTCGCCTGTGGATAGAAAGCGGTTTTTGCTCCGCCGCGTTGTTATCAGGCAGCTCGCTGATCATTGCAACCTTACTGTACCGAGATGATTACACCACGGGTTATCGCATCGCTTGCGTCGCCATGGCGACAGGCTCGGCTCGCGAGCGCGGCGTTGAAACAGCCAGAACACAGCATGTGTTCGGGCTGTTCAATAGCCATTGGTTTCAACCATTGCCTGACTCCATCGCTTACGCGCATGACGCCTTTGACAAACTCTTGCTCAATGGCGATCTGGAGATGGCTTGTTTCACGTTTTTTACGTCGCAAGCGGCCATACTCGACACATGTACGCATCTCGCGGAGATGAAAGCGGAGAACACGAATGCGCTCAACTTTGCTCGCAAAACAAAGAATCGACACGCCGAGCCGACATACATTGCCTACAGACAACTAGTGCGGGCGTTTGAGGGCAAAACCGCTATGCCAGGGAGTTTCAACGACGTCGACTTCGATGAACAGGCGCACCTCGTCGCCGCCAAAGGCAACCAGATGGCCTTGTGCTTTTTCCATATCCACCGGGCGCTGGCGGCGTGCATATTCAATGATGATGGTGCGCTGCTCCGTCACGCAGAGGCGGCTGAGAATCTTACGAGACACATTATTGGTTTTTACCCGACCGCTCTGGCCAAACTGTTACACTCTCTGGCGCTGCTCCAGCAATCCAGGACAGCAAGCAAGGCCGAGCGGGCCGTTTTGCTAAAGCGGCTGGACGATAATCAAGCATGGCTTGCAGCGCGCGCTGTGGATGCGCCGATGAATTTCGGCTATCTTTTCGACTTCGTGGAGGCGGAGAGACTGGACGCCCTGGATCGGCCATGGGAGGCGCTCCAGGCTTTCGAACAAGCGATGCGCAAGGCGCAGGCCCAGCAGCGCCTGTGGCAATACGCGCTTATAACGGAAAAGGCGGGAGCATGTTGCATGCGCCGCGGCCTAGAGCACGCGGGGCGTCCTTTGCTGACGCGGGCCTGCGATATTTTCTCGCAGTGGGGAGCCGAGGGCAAGGCTCGAGCTATGCGGTTCGGCTTCCCATTCATAGAGACCGGACGGCAGGGCTCTTCGAGCAGAGGGCATTGGGACGCGCTGGATCATGAGGCTCTCTTGCGCGCCTCCCAGGCGCTAGCCTCCGAAACTTCACAGAGCCAGTTGGTGATGCGCGTTGTGGAGGTGGTGGGCAAGCTGACCAACGCCACCGACGTTCGACTCCTCTTGCTGGACGAGCAAGACGGTTGGATTCTGGAAGGCGGGATGCGGGGTGAGGAACGCTTGGCTCGTATGTCCTTGGCCGAAGCCGAGAAACAGGGGCTCATCGCCGCCAGCGTCCTGCGGATGG
>JADFXS010000014.1:27922-29345 GCA_015233515.1 Deltaproteobacteria bacterium
CGACGACGCTGTGATCGACAGCCGCTTCCGGAGCGATCCTCATTTCGACGGCATGCCGTTCTGCTCCCTGCTGGCCGTGCCCGTGTTTGTGCGCGGACGCTTCAGCGTCTATCTCACCTTGGAAAATAGACTTTTTCGCGCAGCGTTTACCTCCGAGCGGGTCGAAATAGTTTCCGCGCTGTCCAGTCAGTTGGCTATTTCCATCGAAAATGTCCGGCTCTACCAGTCCCTCGAACGCAAGGTCGCCGAGCGCACGAGCGAACTTTCCGCGGCCAACTGCAAGTTGCAGCAACTGAGCGAGTGCGACGGACTGACCGGTTTGGCCAATCGGCGTAAGTTAGATATGACCTTGGAGATTGAATGGCGTCGCGCAGTCCGCCAGGAGCGACCGATGTCCATAGCCATTTTGGATATCGATAAATTTAAGGCCTACAACGACCATTACGGCCATCAGGCCGGCGACGATTGTTTGCATCGGGTGGCGAGCGTCCTGAACGCCACCGTGCGCCGATCCGGCGAATTGGCGGCTCGCTACGGAGGCGAGGAGTTTGTTGTCATCCTCCCAGGCTTAGGTGGAACTGAAGCCTGCGAGATGGCGCAACGAATCCGCGCCGCAGTCGAAAACCAAGCAATACCTCACGCCGGAAGTCCAGTCATTGGCGTTGTGACCGTAAGCATCGGTGTCGTTTCGCAAGTCCCCGGACAGAAAGACAACCTTCACGGTTTACTCAAACGAGCCGACGCCGCTCTTTATCAAGCTAAAGAACAAGGGAGAAATCTGGTCGTTCTGGCGGAATAGGGCCGCAGTAAAACAGGTTACACGAGATGTCGGCTGATTATGCATTGATATCCCTGCCATGTCTATGATCGCCGCCGAAATATGAGAAAGCAGGTTGCACATAGTAATTATAGATGCTTCCTCAGAAATATCCGTGGATGCCCCTCGGCTTGCTTCGAGATAACTATGGATAATTGACTGATATGATATGAAAACTTGGCCAGCGGGTTCATAGACTGCCGGCGGCCGCGTAACCTTGGAATATCTCTTTAGTGATTGCAGGGAAAGTGTTCAAGCGAGGTTTGAGATGCCTCCAGATATGTCGGTTAACCCAACTTCATGGTTTTGCAGGTTTAAGAGGTGGATTTTTGGCTTGGGAAAATTATTATAAGTTGTAAAATAAGCGATATATAATTTTAATTGGCAAATGTAGTGCCAAAATATTATGTTACGTCCAGGTCAAGTCTTGACTTCACCTCCCAAAGACGATAACCTTCCTTCATGTTCATCCGAAAAACCACACATAACGACAACAAAAACGGTCGGTCTTACCACACCTATAAACTGATAGAATCCGTCCGCACCCCCAAACCCGTCTTCAACAGGTGCAATCGCACAAGTGACAATTTTCAAATAAAATCAAGG
>JADFXS010000201.1 GCA_015233515.1 Deltaproteobacteria bacterium
TTCGGCCCAAGGCCGATATGAAAAAATCCCATATGCAAATCTTGGATGACTGGCGTAACGCCGTGGTTCGGGACACTCAACGTTTTTATGTTCCGACCAAGGAAAAAGCCGGCCGGCCGGAATTGGAAGTCATCACCACCGCGCGCAATGTGGTCGGGAATGTTCTGATCGAGGTGCCCGGGTTCGGCGAGTTCAGATCGTCGGTGGACAAACCGGATCAGCGTTTCAATACCGGAGGCGCCAAGCAGATCGAAATGAGTCTGCAAAATACCTGCATGGATTGTCACTCCAATAAAAAGGAATTTTGCGATCAGTGCCATAACTACACCAACGTCAACCCCTTCTGCTGGGATTGCCACTTGCAGCCAGAGGAGAAGAAGTGATGGGTGTCGATAGAAGAAAATTCCTCAAGATTCTCGGAATATCGGCCGCGGCCCTTGGCGCCAAATCAGCTATTGACTTAGTCAGTGATTACGACCTTCCGGCTCGGGCCGCCGAAGAAGCCAAACCCGGGTTCTCCCTGGGCAAGCACTGGGCCATGGTGGTTGATATCGGCAAGTTGACCGAGGAAGATTGTCGAGCGGCTTCCCTGGCTTGTCATGCCACTCATAATGTGCCGGACATTCGGACTCCGGACGGACAGGTGGACAAGCTGCACGAGATCAAATGGGTGTGGTCGGATACTTATGATCATGTTTTTCCTGATCAATTGGCGGAATATGTCCGCCATGACGTCCAAGACAAAAATATACTGGTCATGTGTAATCACTGCACCAATCCGCCTTGTGTCCGAGTCTGCCCCACCAGGGCTACCTATAAACGACCGGACGGCATTGTGGTCATGGACATGCATCGTTGCATCGGTTGCCGTTTCTGCATGGCCGGCTGCCCTTATGGTTCCCGCAGTTTCAACTGGGGAGACCCCAGGCAGTTCATTAACCTGAAAAAAACCAATCCCGCTTATCCCACGCGCATGAAAGGCGTGGTGGAGAAATGCAACTTCTGCGAGGAACGTTTGGCCAAGGGCCTGCGTCCGGCCTGCGTGGAAGCATGCAAGTCGGGAGCTTTGGTTTTTGGCGACCTGGAATCCCCATCTTCCGAGGTCCGCGTATTGATCCGTGAACATCAGGCTATCCGGCGGAATCCCAGCCTGGGTACCGGCCCCAATGTTTATTACATAGTATGAGGTCACTATGTTTGAAAAAGCATTAACTGGAAGCAAAACCTACTGGAGCTGGGTTATATTTCTGCTGGTGCTCATCGGCGCGGGATTTATGACCTATATGTATCAATACACCGTAGGTTTGAGGGTCACGGGCATGAGCCGCGATGTCAGCTGGGCCTTGTATATCTCCCAGTTGACCTTCCTGGTCGGAGTCGCCGCCTCGGCGGTCATGCTGGTCCTGCCCTACTACCTGCATAACTTCAAGGCCTATGGAAGAATCACCATTTTGGGTGAATTCCTGGCCGTCTCCTCCGTGACCATGTGCCTGTTGTTCGTCATGGTGGACCTGGGCAATCCGACCCGTTTGTTCAATGTCGTTCTTCACCCTTCCCCCAATTCCATCTTGTTCTGGGACATGATTGTGCTGAACGGTTACTTGTTCCTGAACATCATCATCGGCTGGACAGTGCTGGAAGCGGAAAAGAAAGCGGTGCCGGTGCCGAAGTGGACCAAATTCCTGATTTATGTCTCCATACCCTGGGCGGTCAGTATTCACACGGTTACGGCTTTCCTATACGCCGGTCTGCCCGGGCGGCATATGTGGCTGACCGCGGTCATGGCCCCTCGCTTCCTGGCCTCGGCCTTTGCCGGCGGCCCGGCCTTGCTTATAATCCTGGCCATGATCGTCCGGCGCTTCACCGGGTTTGACGCCGGTAAGGTCGCTATCCAACAAATGGCCAAGACAGTGACGTACGCCCTGATTATCAACATGTTTCTTTTCGGTATGGAGTTTTTCACGGCTTTCTACAGCAACATTCCCGGCCACGCTCACAGCCTGGTCTATCTGTTCGCCGGTCTCCATGGTCAGGGTGTTCTGGTTCCCTGGATGTGGGTATCCGTACTTATGGGCTTCACCGCCATTTTCCTGCTTCTTTTCCCGGCTACCCGGCAGAACGAAAAAATATTGTTCGTGACCGCGATTCTGACCTTTGCTTCACTGTGGATCGACAAAGGCTTGGGCCTGGTCATCGGCGGTTTTATTCCCAATCCATTGGAGCATGTGACCGAATACGTGCCTACCGCCCCGGAACTGATGATCACCCTGGGCGTCTATGGAATAGGTTTCTTGATTTTGACGTTGCTTTACAAAGTGGCGATCGAGGTCAAGAAGGAATCAGAGGCTGGGCGAGCCATGTCGGCTCACTGATCAACATACGGTAGTTTAATTCAAACCGCCGCCTTTATTGAGCGGCGGTTTTGTTAAAAGACATTTGGACGGCATTTTGAAACATGATCGCCGGGTGTCTCAACGCCTGGCGATCATAATTTTGATCCGGAACAAAATCAGGTCGATCACTTCTCCGGTATTCGCGCCAAGTTTTTGGCCATTTTTATTTTAGCCGGCAAATTACCTTCCCGGTAGATCATGATGCGTTGAGCCTGAGGCGAGCCGGCGCCGTGCATGGATTCCACCAGGGCGGTCCCGCCGGTCATGGCTTCGATCAATCGTCCGATTTTAATACGCTCTTCGGTCGAAATTCCTGCGATCCCCGCGAAGTACTTTTTGACCAACGGTCCGATTTTTTCGTCGTTCAAATCGTGCTGGCTGGGCATGGTCGCGATGAAGCCTCCAGCCAAGTCCAAGGCTAACCTGGCGACTTCAAAATGGAACCTGGTGGCGTTATGTTTGCACACATTGGCCAGCATGGTATCGACCATGTACGCGCCCGAAGGTGTCGGCCATCCTTGGGCGGCGCAAGCCACGGCGGAGCTATATAAGGTTTCGCTTAAATGAATCATTTCCGTGACTTTATCCCGGACATGCGAACCCTTGGCCGCACCTTGAATATATGCCAGATAGCTGACGGCGCCGACCAAAACATCCATCAAACCTGTTTTACAGGCGCCATAATTAGCCCGGTGGTGGGCGGCAAACCGATAAACGATATCGCCGGTGAATTCAGTTTCACCGTCCATGAAAACTCTCCCCCACGGTACGAAAACATCATCGAAGCCGACCAAGGCTTCTCCGCCTACGGCTCCAAAAGAGGGTTTCCCCACGTCAATGTCTTCCCCCAAGTCCCGCCTGGAATCGTTGGCCTGACGGCCAAAGATCATGGTTATGCCGGGAGCGTCGACAGCCAAGGCGCAAATGACCGCGTAATCCTTACTTTTGGCGTTCATGGTCGTGGTCGGCATGACCAGTATTTCATGGGAGTTGACCGCTCCGGTCATATGAAGCTTGGCCCCGCGTATGACAATTCCGTCAGGTCTTCTTTCGACTATGTGCACGTATTGGTCCGGGTCGGTCTGTTCCTCCGGGGTTTTGGAACGATCACCCTTGGGGTCGGTCATGGCGCCGACCACCATGAGGTTTTCGTCTTGGATGTTAATAAGCCAATTTTTAAAGCGATCGAAGTAGACGGCGCCGAGTTTTTGCTCCATTTCGTAAGTTACGGAGTATGTCGCGTTGATGCCGTCAAATCCCACGCAGCGTTGAAAGCAGGTCCCGGTTTTTTGGCCTAGGATTCTCAGAAGTTTGATCTTCTTTATTAAGTCGTCGATTCCCTGGTGAATATGAGTGAACCTGGAGATGGTCCGCCCGGTCAGGTGGGAAACCGCGGTCGCCAATTCTTTATATTGATCATCACCCGCCAAAGCGTAGGTCATGGCCGCCGCCCGGACATGGGGCGCGGTGGCCGGGTGACTGGTGACGTCTTTGATAAGCTCTCCCCGGTAGTATATAACCGGGTGAAGGGCTTTCAGACTTTCCATGTATGCAGGGCCGCTGGTCAGTTTCATATTTTTTCTCCTGGCATCTGTGTCAATTGTTCTAATCGTCTGTCTGATCAGCGGAAACATGCCCGCTATCTGCCTGTTTAACAAGTTGGTATTTCTCTATGTTTTTATCAGCCACCGCCTGGAGTTCGTGCAAGATCGCCTCACCGCCGGCTTTAGAGAACACATGTTGATACCTTTTCTGGGATTTTAGGTAGACGTCCACCGGCGTCTTTTTAATTTTTTTGACGCCGGTTATTTGCCCTTCCTCTATTTCGAGCAGAGGGACCAGTCCGGATTGGACCCCAAATCGACCTACTTCCAGAGTTCGATCCGAAGGAAAACCCCAAACCGACGGGCAGGGCGTGTCCACCTGGATATAGCGCGGGCCATGGAAAGACATGGCTTTTTTGACCTTTTTCTCCAGATCTTTATAGTAGGCCACCGAGGCGGTCGCTACATAGGGGATGCCATGCGCCGCGATAATGGCCGGTAAATCCTTTTTCCGTTTCATCTTGCCCGGGAAAACCTTACCCGCCGGCCCGGTGGTGCTCGAAGCGTAGAGAGGAGTGGCGCCGCTCAATTGTCCTCCCGTGTTCATATACGCGCCGTTATCCACGCAAATGTATAAGACGTCGTCTCCGCGATCCAAAAGACCGGACAGTGAGCCGAAACCGATATCGAAAGTCGAACCGTCTCCACCGATGGCCACTACCCGAACATCTTCCCGTCCTTGGGCTTGCAACGCCGCGGCCACGCCGGTGGCGATAGCCGGGCCGTTTTCGAACAGGTGATGTATCCAGGGAACTCGCCACGGCGAAAAGCCATATGGCGAAGTAAAAGTTTCCAGGCAACCTGTCGGAGTGACCATAATGATGTTTTTGCCTGTAGCTTTGAGTATATGTCTCACGGCCAGAGCCATTCCGCAACCATGACAGGCCCGGTGACCCGGTGCGAATAATTCTTCTTGCTTAACACTCTTTTTATCCATGGTGACCTTCCTTTAAGGCAATATGGTGGGATCGAGGTCCAACCAACGAGCTTCCGACCAGGGTGATCCGGAAAGCAGGGCCTTTTCAGCCTCCTCTACAATTCGGCCCACCGTCTTGATGTTGATCTCCCGTCCGCCAAGACCGGCAATTAAGTCCAGAATCAGAGGAGCTTTTGGCTGGCCGCAGAGCTTGGCCTTGAGATCCATCCCTATCGCGCCTTCGCTACCCAAGGAGATGTTGGCGTCCAATACTACCACTGCTTTGGAATTTTTGATTGCCTCCAGAATATCCTCGTGAGGGAAGGGCCGATAGCAGATTATTTTGATTAAGCCAACTTTTTTGCCGGCTTCGCGAAGCTCATCGACGGCATCCTTGATCGTTCCGACCACTGATCCGATCGCCACCAGGATCACGTCCGCGTCTTCGGTTTTATAGGCTTCGATCAGTCCGCCATAGTTGCGGCCGGTTAATGCGGTTAGTTCCGCCATGATGGCCTTGATTCGGTTTTTTCCTTTTTGCATGGCATCTTGGATAGAATATCTAAATTCCATCAGCATATTTT